>JARFQX010001051.1 GCA_029287555.1 Rubripirellula sp.
CCCCTGCACCTGGTAGGCCAGGTACTTCTCTCGCGATGGCAATCGGTTGGCGGCATCCGAAAGGGTCGGCTTCGCGATCGACTCGTCAGAGGAGAGTTGTTCGATCAATCGCAGGATCTCGGGCGTCAGCACGTGCATGCCGAAGAAGCCCAGGTAATGGCCGGCCCGCAGTCCCGGGGTGACCAGTTCCTGCTCGGCCAGCGTTGGCGTTGGTTTCTCGATCACACGTTCGACTTCGTACAAGCGTTGCCGATGCGGGACCCGCGGCCCGCTGATGATTCCAAAGTAAGGCAGGTTGTTCTCACGGGTGGATTGAACAGCGGATACGGAGCATTCGAATTCGCTGGCGACTTCGATTAGCTGTTTGGCGCACGGCTTATCGGTCTCGCTGAGATAAAGATGATCGCCGACGAGGTGCAGGAAGGGATCGTCGCCGACAAACTCTCCGGCCCGCTGAATCGCGTCGGCGTAGCCGCGAGGTTTCTGTTGAACGACAAACTGCAGATTCCCCAATTGGTTTCCCGCTGCCGAGCGATAGGCGTCTTCATCACCGGGACGAATCACAACGCAGATCTCTTCGACGCCCGCGGCAACCGTTTCCTCCACGATTAACTGCAGGGCGGTTTTGTCTTCACCGTTGCAATCGACCAACTGTTGCAGGGGAAGCCGATTCTGGTCGGGTGCCGCGGCCGTGATCACCGCTTTTCGAACGTGCATCTTGGATCGAGCTCAGTTTCTGGGGGACCGATGAGCCCGTAGCATAGCCAGATCTGGCTTTTCTGAGGATTGCAATTTGCCGGGCCGCCCGGGGCGCCGCGGCGACGTCGTTGACCTTGGCATCCTTTCAGGTTTGACGATCCACCAACGTTCCAGCGGTGGAGGGCCCAGCGAGAGCCAAACGTTCGCGGCCGAGCGCCAAACTATTTGCGGCCGAGCACGAGGAAAGTGGGGTTGATGGCTTCGAACCGGACCCGATCGAGCTGATATTGACCGCGCGCGATATTGATCATCCGCACGTCGCTGCGAAGCTTCGCCTGATCGATTTTGGCTTGCACGGCGACCAGGTTGTCGGGGCTCGAGACGTTGACGACGATGCTTCCCCCGGGCCGCAGTCGCTGAACCGCAGCACCGACGAGGTCGGGAACCATTCGTCCGCTGCCGCCGACAAAGATTGCGTCGGGGTCGGGCAGATCTTGCCAGGCCTCCGGCGCCCGGCCATGAATGGGAGCCAAGGCGGGGACGTCAAACATCTTGGCGTTCTCGATCATCAGACCGTAGTCCTCCGCATCCATCTCGATCGCAAAGACTTTTCCCCGTGATGCGACTGCCGCAGCTTCAATCGCCAACGAGCCGCTTCCTGCGCCGACATCCCAAACGATGCTGGTGGTCGACAGATCGAGTTCCGCTAGCGCGATGCAGCGAACCTCCGCTGGGGTCAACAATCCCCGCTTGGGGCGCGACTGGAGAAACAAATCATCGGGATTGCCAAACAGCCGACGGCGTTCGCTGCCACTGGGACGATCCGCAGCGCCCTGGCGGCGTACCAAGACCATCACGTTCATCGGCCCGAAAGATTGCTCGCGGATCGAACTCAGATCGCCTTGCGTGACCGTTTCATCCGGCGTTCCGAGATTCTCGCAAACGTACGCGGTGAAGTAGTCGATGCGGCGGTCGAGCAGCGCTTCGGCCACGACCGAGGGTGAGATCGCTTCGGTGGTGAATAATCCAACTCGCTCTGCGGTGCGAATGCTGTCGACCACACGGTCGAGTGATTGGGTTGCCAGATTCGAGAGGTACGCGTCATCCCAACTCTCCTTGACCCGCGCGAACGCCAGTTGCATGCTGCTGACGTGCGGGACCACCTCGAAGCGGTCCTTGCCGAAGGCTTCCGTGAGGAAACGTGAGATGCCGTAGAACAGGGGATCGCCGCCGGCCAGCATCACGGTGGGACGATCGCCCAGTTGAGCCACCGCCCGCTTGAGTTCCTCCAGGTCGCCACCGACGGAGACCCGCTTGACGTCTCTGGCGGGAATCTTGTCCAGCAGTGACGCGGGACCGATCAAAACTTCGGCATGATCGATCAATTCGCGAGCGTGCGCGGTCAAGCCGTCGATCCCGTCGTCTCCAATCCCAACAATGTGTATGCGAGCAGCCAAAGGAGTGCTTTCCTTCTAAGGTGTTTGCGATGGATCGTGATATTGATCGCGTCCGGCGAAAAATCGTCGAGGCAAGAAGAGCGGGCCTGAAGGCGGACGCGATCGTTCTACAGTTTTCGCAGCTCTTTGAGAATCTCCTCCACGCTGCTCCGCTCACCGTGCGATCGGCTGACCTTCTTCCAAGCGACCCGACCATAGCGGTCGAGGACAAAAGTCGAGGGATAGGTCGTCTCTCGAGGCTTGTTCCAACGCACGCCCCACTGTTGGGCGACCCGCAAGTCATCGTCGCGTACGAGGACGAGCGGTGGCGGCAATCGACGAGAACCGATGAAATCCTCGGCCCGCTGCTCGAGTTTCTCGTCTGACCCCGGATAGACCAGCACGATCCGGTGAGCCGCCTGCTGCAACGCCTTGGCGCGGTTGACCAGTGAACTGACTTGCCTCGAGCAAATTGGGCATTGGTAACCCGGATATCCCCGCAAGAAGACCACGACCGTGGGTCCGCCTTTGTACGTCTCGCTCAACGACAGATAACCTTCGCCTTTGACAATCGGCAACTCGAAGTCGATCGCCCTTTGGCCCACCTCCAATTCCGGCGCACCACCAGCACCCTGACCCCAGGCAGGCAGACCCCAGGAATCCAGACCGCAGGAAGCCAGGGCTCCGAAGACCAGAGAGCTAATCAAGATTAGGCTGCGGAGTGTCCTCATCATCCATCTTCCTGTTGATATCACGCCTTCTCAAAGCATCTCGGCTGGGTGTCGACCACCTGAACAGGGAGGGCTTTCGGTGAAGTCCGAACCAGCTCTTTCTTGACGAGTTGCCGCCGCCTCAGTGGTCTCGTCACTCGCGCTGCCAGCGGCTGTACCGTTCCAGCGTCTTCCTTTCGCTTGGTGTCAAACTCGATTCACCTTGCTCGTGAATCTTGGCGAGGATGCGGTCCGCCTCTTCCGCGTCCCGTTCGATCCGTCGATCGGGATCGTGAATCTTCAGTCGCATGCGCCGCGATCGTTGACGAAACCTTTGTGGCAGCTCGCTCAGGGCGAGGAAATCCAAACGCCTCAGGTTCCAACCCAGGAAGAAATATGCCAAGGCGAATGCGGCTCCCGCAAGGTGCACGGTAAACGCCGTGTTGGACATCGAATCGACCTGGTAGAGCATCCCGAAGGCCCCCGCCAAGTCGGCAATCACGAACACGATTGCCAACACCCAAGCCTTGATCGGCAAGATCAACATCAAGAGGAGTTCTCGATGCGGGAAGTAACAGGCGAACAAGATGGCACAGGCAATTACCCCGCCACTGGCGCCAATCGTCCCGCCTCCACCTCCCGTCAGCATGTGCGTCAGGCCACCCACGATGCCACCGAACACCACCGCCGCCAAATAGAAGCGAAGGAACTCGGATCTTCCCTGACGCAGCTCCACATCTCGGCCAAACACGTAAAGGCCGATCATGTTGAACAGCAGGTGAGAAATTCCACTGAGGTCGTGGACGAAGCCGTAAGTCAGGAACTGCCACCACATCCACGGCTGCTTGATGGTGTTTCCATCGACCGCCAACCAGTCGATCACCACGCTGTCTTGGATCTTCATCCCGTCCGGACCGGTTAACGGCACCTGCGTGACTGGGTCGAGCATTGGGCTCTGCGTCACCAATTCTGCGACAAACACAACGACATTGATGATGATCAACGTAACCGTGATGCTGCGAGGATTCTCCATCCGCTCCCAAGGAGTCGGTTCCTCTCGCCCGTAGTCGCGGTCGTAAATCCCCATGTTTTGCCTGTGACAATCGCAAAGAAACAAACCCGATGAAACTGGTTCAAACCACTCTCGGGTCTATCAGGATCCAAGCCATCTCGTCTACGATCCATTCTTCATTTTCTGGCATTCGCTAGACCCGACATCGTAGCAGTCTTCCGCCGCCGACGGGTAGCCGTGGATGATCAGGGGAGTCGGCAGGCTGAGTTCGGCCACAACCGGGGTCCCCCGGCCGCGATCAGGCAGCGGCCACGAACAGGCAGCGGCCACGATCAGGCAGCGGCCGCGGCGACGGCTCGGGCCGGGCGGATCTGTTCACGCAGGTGTTCGACGGCCCGCCGCAATTGTGGATCGATCGACAACTCCGATGCATGATCCGAAGACTTCTCCGGGGGCATCGCAGGCTGGTCCTGATTGAGCAAGTCGCCGTCGGTGTCGTCCGCGGTCTTGGTCGCCTGGTCCGATCGGCTCGCCGCCAATGACGGGTAGGAAGCCTCACGCCAATGCTTGGCCAATCGCCGAAGGCTCGTTTCATCCAACTCCACGACGAGACCTTCGTCAGGCGTGACACCCCACTGGTCGGATTCGCTAGCATCTTGCTTGCGATGGATATTCTCACCGTTGGGGCGATAGTAGCGAGCAATCGTCAAGCGAAGCGCGCTGCGGCCATACTGAAGGGGCAAGATGTTCTGCACGGTTCCCTTGCCAAAACTGCGAGAGCCGACGATCGCCGAGCGTTGATTGTCTTGCAGGCACGCCGCAACGATCTCGCTGGCGCTTGCCGAGTTGCCGTCAATCAGAACGGCAAGCGGCTTGTCGAGATCGACGAGCGTTCCGGGTTCGGCATTGAAGCGGTCATCCAACTCACCACCTCGCGTCTTGGTGGAAACGATGCGACCGGTGTTCAGAAACATGTTGCTGACATCAACCGCCGCGTGAAGTAGTCCGCCACCGTTGCCGCGCAGATCCAGGATCAACGCGGCGAAATCGTTATTAAGTTCTTTCAGCACACGCTCCAACTCGCTGACGGTCTTATCACCAAATCCTGTCAAGCGAACGTAGGCAATCGAGGGGTCTTCTCGGAGACGATAAACCCAGCGGTTTTCCGGGTCACGGTAACTGCCGATGACCGACTCGAGTTCGATTCGTCCCCGACGGACCGTCAGATCGATCGTTCCGTCGTTCCTGCGGACGCTCAATCGTACCGACGTTCCAACCTGGCCCTTCAGCCGAGCACTGACCTGCTGCAACTCCATCTTGGATACGTCTTGGCCGTCCACACGTACGATCTCGTCGCCGGGCATGATGCCCGCCCGCAACGCGGGCGATCCGACCAAGGGGGTCACCACCCGGACCGGTTCACCCGGTTCCGGCTGTTCCACAAAGATGCCAATGCCAGCAAATTCCTGGTTGATGCTGTCTTGGAAGGACTCGTACGCGTCCCTCGGAATGAACTCGCTGTGTTCGTCCAATTTAGAGGTCATCCCATCCATGGCGGCGATCAGCAAGTCGTCGTGGTCCACAGGATCGACGTAGAAGGTATCGATCATCTCCAGCGCATCGCCAACCATCATCGCCGTCTTGGCGCGGCGCTGGACGAAATAACACAGCGCGCTCAAGCAGGCTGCGATGATGATGATGTTGAGGTTACGTGATGGCATGGTCGCGTCGCGAAGTCGTTGGAATCGAACTCCCTGAATTGTACCGAACGCCACTGATTGGTTTTCAATGGCCCCGTTCTAAGTGGAACACCGCCTAAGTGGAACACCGCCTAAGTGGAACACCGCCTCCGAGCTTAAACGCCGTCCAGGAATGGCACCGGAATCAAAATCGCATGTTGTTGGAT
>JARFQX010001065.1 GCA_029287555.1 Rubripirellula sp.
CAACGAATACCGGTCAGAACTGGAGAAATCGCTTCAGTCCCTCAACGAGCTCGCCGAGCCTGCCCCGTAGCCCACTGATACAGATAGCCGATACTCGATGCAATTCCCGGCGCCGCAGTCCCAACGCTTCTACGGGCGAAGACTCGGCCATAAGCTAGAGGAGTGTTGGGATTTGTAGCTCCGCGAGGTTGGACCACTCTACCGCACGAAGAAATTTCACTCCGGCGCGTCGGTGTGTTGGGCGATCAGACACCGACGCGCTTTCAATTACGAGCTTCGAGCTGGCGGGCGATGCACCCTTATAGCCTTACTTGACCGACCTGCTGCTTGGTTAATGGCGAGAATCCGCCCTTTGGGGATTACCCGCTCAAACCGAGCTGATGCTTGTTCGCGCCAGGGCGATGTCTTCGTGAATCGACGTCGACAACGAATCTCAGGTTGCCATAGTGGTTCAGTACTGATCGAAGACTTCAAAGCAGTGTCGCTTCTTTGAAGACTTGTAGGGGCGCTAGCTCATGTTTCCGCGCATCATCCGGTGCAGTCGATGGCCGCGACGGAGAACGTGAGCAAACTCTGCGAAGACTCTGCAATCGCGCGCAGGAGGAAATCGCTCTTCGGGCTGACCGTGTACGCCAACTCTGCAAGATACAATCCGGACGGTGTGCCTCAACTAGTTCAAGATTGTCAGGATCCGAACGAATAGGCTGGGACTCGCTGCGACAAATGCAGTTTCGAGCCAAGGGGCTACTCGCGTGCCTTTGATTGATGAGCCGTGAAAATGAGTGCAAGGTCTGCGCCCGTCGAAGTGACGGTTCAATGCGAGCGGCGGAGAATTCACGCCGCGAATGGAGATAAGATCGATGGGAAAAAGGGCAAAACGAACAGGCTGGTTCCTTATTGTGACAGGATTGTCGATGACTGGAGCAATTGCTTGGTATTTGATTGATTCGCATGACCCTGACGCGCCCAGTTCAAGTTGGCCTGTTCTGCAACTTGCTGCAGTTTCGGATGCACAGTGCGAAATTATCGTGGGTGAGAACGTGTTGGTATCGAAACAGCAAACGCCAAACGCGTTTTGGGAATGCGTATCGGCAGCCGATCCACTGGATCCCGACCAATTGTACGCGGCGGCCATTCATCGAAGGAATCCCGAATGCGATATCATTGTCTTCGTCAGTAGCGACGGAGGCGCAAGCTGGGAGATCGGTGCTACCCTGCGTTGTCCCAATGAACGCCAGTTTTTTGATCCGGCATTGGCGGCAGCTCCGAACGGTATCGCCTATCTTGTGCACATGGATACGAGCATCAAGGCAGCCCGAAGTGATTCCAAAATTGTCTTTTTTGCGACGGCTGACGGTGGCCGGACTTGGGGGAAGGAAAACGCATTCGATCAGTTCGTTGATCGACCGTGGCTTGCCGTCGACAACAGATCCGAACAACATCGAGGAGCCGTCTACTGCCTCGGCCAGATCGAACCGCTGACGCCCGCAGGCGAAATCGACCATTCGGAACCGATCTTCCTGCGGGCAAATGACGGGTTTTTGTCGCTGTCTGATCCCGTTTATCCGCATGACGGTCGGGAGATGGTCAATTGTGGTCCCGGCAATCCGGTCGTTCTCTCAGATGGTTCGGTGTTGGTCGCCTAGGACGACCGATATCTCAAACGCAAGATTCGCGAGTGGCCGCGACCGGCGATCTATACGGCCATCTCCACAGATGGCGGAAAATCATTCGCGACAGCCACCCCAGTCAATACGAAGTGGTGGCATGACGACCTGCAATCGCATCCTTCGAGTGTCGTTGGCAAGAGCCTCTGCCAGCTTGCTGTCGATGCATCTTCGAACAAAACAGACCGGGTCTATTGTGTGTGGTCAGATGGGGACCCTGGGAGGGACGGCGAGTACATCTTCTTTTCCTATTCCGACGACCGAGCAGAGACATGGTCGAATCCCGTCGTCTTGAGCGAACAGCGGCTCGCGGAAAATGAGACGCCCGAGTTCGCCGCATTTGTTCCCTGTATCTCCGTCAACAATACCGGGCTTGTCGCCGTCAGTTGGTACGATCGCCGCGACCTGCCTCCGGTGACTTCGACAGGGCCGGACGCAAACGGCATCCTTCACACAACATGGGATGGATGGAACACTCGACTTCGCGTTTCGCTCGACGGTGGTTTGAGTTGGCAACCCAGTGTTCAAGTCAACCAAGAGCAGGGAGTCGGCAACGTCCATGTTGGACACACCGCCGGTCTGACCGCAGCCGCCGATGGAAGGTTTCACGTCACATGGATCGACAATCGCACGAGCGAAAACGAATTGTGGACCACGTCTGTTCAGATTCAGGTACCGCTTCAGGATGGGGACAAATCCGCGACCGGTTCGTCCCCCGAATCAACACGTTGAGAAGCACCGCCAGAGATTCGCCGCTTCGATGCAAGTTTTCCGCAATCTGGCCCGCACTTCTGCGCAGACTGCGTTAAAGAAATGGAGCGAACTCCGCGAAGTCGATGCAGCCTCAGCGCCGAAAACAATGATCGAGGGGGATTGGCTTGGGTGGCTACCCCGCCGTTAACTGCTCGTCCACTGGCGCTGCCGTCGTTCCCAACTGCCGCACCAAGGCCTACGCTGACTATTTCAGCGCCGACAATTCGGCACCGTGGTTGATGTGAAAGGACTGACCGTCGATCACGAGCGCAGGAACGGACTTTACTCCAGCGGATTCCGCTTCCGGCAGACGATCTTTCTTCTCCCCCAAATGAACAACTTCGACTACGTATCGGACGGGGTCGAGGGCGCCGGCGACCGTTTGTTCGGCGGCAACGCAGACGGGGCATCCTGCGTGATAAAAGGTGGCTTGGGTCTTCATCGCTTGCTTCTCTCGGTTCAGGGCGTTTGCTGCCGTCAGTTCACGTTGCTGATCGGCGTCTACACCATCAGAATAAGTGTGGGAAATACACGATCAACCAAGCACCTTTTTGTGCTGTACGCACCTTTTGGTAAGTATTGAAAATGTCTGCCGAGCAAACACCGCATTCCGTAACCGAAATCTTCGAACAGTGTGTTGGCTGCAAGTGGACTCTGCATGTCTTGTCGCAAATCCGCCAAGGTGTCAATCGCCCTGGCCAACTGGAGCGAACGGCAGATGGATTAACCACGAAGGTGTTGAACGAACGGCTGGTGAAACTCGTGCGGTTCGGAATCCTGGAGAAGAACACCTACCCGGAAGTGCCACCAAGGGTCGAGTACGAATTCACACCGTTTGGGCAGCGGTTTGTGGAGATCGTTGATCAGGTTGAGAAGTTGCAGCAAGAGTTCGACCGACCTTCATTGTCGGGTTAACCGACCGATTCGATGGAAAGATGGAAGCCCATTCGTGCAATTCTGTTGTTGCCGTTCGTAGCAACTCTGTTCGGCTCCGCCTGGCCGATAGCCGGTTGAACTGGCTTCTTGCAGAACGTCCGGTCACTCTTGGAAAACGGATGACGTAGCCTTTTCGCCGCACTTTACGTCCAAAATAGTCCGAGATTCTGGGGAACCTGCAGCGAAGCGAGTCTTTGAACTCGCGCTGGACGATGCACCCTATGCGACTTCGAGGACGGATTGCGACTGCTGACAAAGGCTAATGCCACGCCCGTGTAAATGCTTCTGAAGATGCGTTCGTCGTCGGCTTCGCGTTCACTGCTAGGTTCCCTGGTCAACACCGGTGGAAGCATCCAAATCCGGGAACTCTTCCGATACATCCACGATCTCTATGTCTTCATCCGCCTGGAAGATTGCGATCATGTCGTCAATTAGCTTATCCACCCACGGTGACGTATCTACAAACTGCAGCTTCTTCCAACTCCATTTCCTTGGTCCAATCACTCCGTCCGTACAAGCGAAGTCCCGGGGAACATTTTCTTCAGCGCCGGAGTAAACGCACGCTCCGAAGGTGAACGGCGCCGCCGTCAGTTCAACCCACCATCCCCAGTCTTCGCAGCAGACGAATGGCGCATCGTACCCGCGTTCCTCCAAATTTGACTGCAAGTATTGCGCAAGCGACTTCCCATACATGCCGTCGTTCACCA
>JARFQX010001053.1 GCA_029287555.1 Rubripirellula sp.
ATGGTCGATTCGTTTGTTCTCAACGAATCCGCGACGAAAGCGTTGACACGAGTCACCGAGAGCAAACCGTTCGCCGACAATTCGGGGGTGGATTCGATGCTCAATTCCGCTTTCCCAACGAGGATGAAACGAGTGGAACCACCTCGTTGGCTAGGCCTGGCATTCATCGCCGTTGGCTCCATCATGGCCTGCCACGCGGTGGCAATCCCGAAGGCCTGACCTCGCGTCGACCAAGACCTCCCGCCGTCCCGACGATGCCCCAGCTTTGCACCGGTCGAATGGCTCAAACCGGACGATTAGAAGTCGGGAGGTCACAACCGGCAGCCGTCCGAGGGATCGTACCGGTTGCCTGATGTGGATCGGTCGCGCGCGGAGTAAGCCCTCCCACCCGCGTGCGACCGATCCCTCGGAAGTGTCCAGGCTGGCTTTCGCGATAAACGTGGCCGGCGCATCGGCGGGAAGACAGGAGGATTCCGTGTCGAGTGCACGTCGAAATCGTTGGAACCGCAATCCAACCAATGCGCCGCCTCCCCACAACGAGGGCTGTCCATGCTCCTGACGTTTCTCTTCCTCTGGCTAGCCCGACCCATCCTGCGAAGCCCTGCTCGGCGAAGGCAAGCGATCACCTTGCTCATGTTCGCCTTGACGGTCGTCACGAGCATCCATCCGCTAGCTAGCGCCGCGGCCGAAACTCAAGTCAAAAAGTCAGGCGTCGCTTCGACGCCCCCTTCCCAGTTTGAGGAGAGTCGCGGTCAGGTCGATGCCGCTCGCCTCTTCGACGCGCCGAAGCTGCGAGAAGGCACCTTGATCCCGCCCACGATAGGCCGCGTCGTGAACTTGGGTCGCCGATGGGCGTTCGTTCCAACGGGCGATAAGTCGGCGGACCAACACCTCAGGGCTACCCCCTTTACCGACAGGGAATCGCTGGCAGGTGAAGACCAGACCTTCAACACCAATCGTCACGGGCAACCGCTGCTACTCTGCGAGAATCAATCGCTGCAACGGATCGTGGAGGCCGCACGGGCCAACCCAAACGATGACCGGTGGGAACTATCGGGTGAGATCTTCGAGTTCTTCGACCAGAATCGGCTCCTGATTCGCACAGCTCAGCGCGCGAATGGGGAGTGAGTGGCGACGGGCGAGTCGCGAGTGGCGAGTGGCGAGTGGCGAGAAGAAGAAAAGAAAGAAGATGCGGTTGATCGCGGAGACTCAACGGGTTTACCGCGTTCCATAATGATCGGGCGGACGAATCCGTTTCGGCAACGACAAAGACGTGGCCGCAGAGCCTGCGAGCATTCTTGACTCGCTGTCTAAAATGCGAAAGAAAGCTCCGTCGCAAGCTTACGGTAGCTCATTTTGCCTTGCCGCCGCCTTAACGGCGGTTGAGCCAGCGAGGGTCGGGTTCAAGGTTGCGACGATGCCAGGGAGTCACTAGCTTTCTAAGCTAGCAAAAAGATTTTGTGATTTTTCGCTACGACAGCTATTCAGCAAACATGACCAACTCTGACTCGAGCAAAGTGGTAGCGCAGGGTGAGTGGAGAACAATCACTTTGGGGGGCGATCAACTAAATCGCTTCGGCGCCGGCCGCGAGATCACCGTCCATCTTGAAGAGCTGGCCTTCGAAGAAACCACTCGAGAGGCGGCGCAGCTGAATCTTGACTTGAAGAAAGTGGAAGGCATTACCAGTGCCGGACTCAACGAGCTGATCGGCATCAATAGCCAAGCCCGGAATCGGGGCATTCGGTTGGTACTGCTGGATGTCCAGGAATCGGTCCGCGAGATCTTCAATCTGACACGACTCGAGCGAATGTTCGAGTTCGATTGTTCGAATCGAGGATCAACGGAGTACTCGGTATAGCGTTCGTTGCCGACCCGCTGCGACGACGTTCAGGGTCGGAGCGACGGCGGACTGCCTTGTGTAAGGCTGCCAATGCCCGACGCGAGATCGGCTTGTTGATTTAATTGAAATCTTCAGGTTAATGGTGAGGCAAGGCGCGCTGCCCGGCCGCTCACCGGCTTGTTGATTTAATCGAAACCCGACGCGTTAGCGAGGAACGAACCGCCGCGAATCGCTAGTACGGGCGTCCTCGCTCACGCGTCGGGTTATGAATGGTATTAAATCAACAGGCCGCTCACGCGTCGCGGCTCACTTAAATCAACAAGCCCGAGATGAGACGGGCTAGAACTGGCGCAGAAACCTCAGGTCGCCGCTGTACAGGTCCCGGATGTCCGTGATCCCGTGACGGCGCATGCAGAGCCGCTCGACGCCCAGGCCGAACGCGAAACCGCTGTATTGTTCCGGGTCGTAGCCGACTGCTTCAAAGACGTTCGGATCAACCATCCCGGCCCCGCCGAATTCAACCCAGGCGTCGTTCCAAAAAAAATCGACTTCGACGCTTGGTTCGGTGAACGGGAAAAAAGAGGGTCGAAAGCGGATCGCGACGTCATCACCGAGGTAGTTGGCGGCAAAGACCCTGAGCACAGTCTTCAGGTTGGCCATCGTCACGTGACGATCGACGAACAGCCCCTCCATCTGATGAAACATGGGAAAGTGAGTGGCATCGGGAGCATCCGGTCGGTAGACGCGTCCCAGGGAGATGACGCGAATTGGCGGCTTTTGCTTTTCCATCACGCGTATCTGCACGGTGCTGGTTTGGCTTCGCAGCAACTGATTCCCTTCGCTAACTGGCTCAACACCATTCTGATTGGCGGTGGCCAGGTAGAAGTTATCCAACGGATCGCGAGCCGGGTGATCTTCGGGAATGTTCAGGGCGACGAAGTTGTGCCAGGGATCTTCGACCTCGGGTCCTTCGGCCGCCTCAAACCCCATCCGGCCCATGATCTCCATCAAGTGCTCGATCGTTTGAGTGATCGGATGGATGTGACCGACAATGGGACGCAGACCGGGCAGCGTGGGATCGAAAGTGGGATCAATCGCGGCGGCCTCGCCCTGTCCAAGCCGCTGCTTGCAATCGTTGAACGCGTCCTGGATCGCGGCCTTCGATTCGTTAAACCGCATCCCGGCGGCCTTTCGGTCGCTAGGCTCGATCTTGCTGATCTGTTTTTGAATGTCGCGTAGCGCGCCACTTTTCTGGCCGACATATCGCACTCGCGCGACCTCGAGCGACTCGGCATCGGTTACGGCATCAAACGCCGCCGATGCCTCCTGAACGAGCTTGTCAAGGTCCGACAGAAAGTCCTGGAGCGACATGGGAGCCCCGCCGACATGGAACGAGGAGAGCGAGTGCGGCGGTCGTGAAGGATCCAACCACCGCCGGGGAATGCGACCAAGCGGGCCGAGAAAAACTACGACGCCGAGGGAGCCGACTGAAGAGTCGACTTCACCTGATCGCAGACATCCTTGAATCCGGCTTCATCGTGAATCGCCATCTCGGAGAGCGTCTTGCGGTCCAATTCAATATTGGCAAGTTTCAACCCGTGAATGAACTCGCTATAGCGAAGATCGTGCTGGCGACAAGCCGCATTAAGTCGGGTGATCCAGAGTCTGCGAAAATCGCGTTTCTTCGTGCGACGATCGCGGAAGGCATACGCGCCGCTTCGCAGCAACGTTTCCTTGACGCTGCGGGTCAGCCGTCCGCGGCCGCCCACATAACCTTTGGCACGTTTGAAGAGACGCTTCTTTGACCGATTTCGGGCCGGTCCGACGGTGGTACGCATGGCTCACGTTCCTAATTGGATACTTGGATCTTCGCCGGCTCAGGCCTCAAAGTTCGGATACTTGTCGCATTCCGCTTTGACGTTTTGCCCAGACGGCAGGAAACAGTTGTTCCTCGATTGAATTTAAAACACTCGATCAACGATTGGACCAAACGCGTGCCGACCGAGACGTTTGGCCACCGACGCGGGTAGTCCGCAATGACTTAGCGGCGGAGCTGGTATGACTCAGCGGCGGAGCTGGGCACGGATGGCCCAGGGAAGGGCGAGGGCCGGACCCTCAGCTTCGGCAATCAGTAGCTGTGGCCATTGAGGGCAGCCTGGATGGTCGGTTCCATGCAGGGATCGACCGCTTTGGTGCCACGCAGGTTACGGCGTCGCTTGTTCGAAAGCGCCTGGGCCAAGTGGCTCGTGCCGCTGCTGCGGTGCATCGCCTTGCCCGTCGCGGAGAGGCGGAATCGCTTCTTCGTTCCCTTGTGGGTCTTGATCTTGCTCTTCGCTTTGCCCTTGCTCATCCGTTCAGCCTGGTCGAAATCTCAGTCGGTCTAGTCGTTCGATCATTCACGAACACGGAAGAATAGCGGAGCTCGGTGGGCTTGGAAAGTCCTAATTGGCCCCTCCGTCGATTCGGCGCGCACCTTGCGGTTTGCGACGGGCACGTGGTTTGCCGGAATGTGGGCCAGAGAATCCCGTAGAGTCCACGGAAGGGCTCTCCCTTCGCAAGGAGGTTGTCCGGGCATTCGAAGTAGGCCGAATCAAGCGAAGCGCCGATCCGGCATTGAACTCGGATTCGACGCCGGGCGAGAACCAATGCCGGATCGGCGTCGCTGCGCTCCTTGATCCGGCCTACTCGTTGAAATCCCGGTGTCTTCCGCTTCGGACGACAAACCACGAGGTGCACTCGGCGATTCGGGGTCCGTGCACCCTCGGTCTCGGCCGAACCCGGGCTACGGCTGTAGCTCAGCCTGCCCGCGAGCCTTCCCTACAATCGGAAATCTCGACAATGGGCCGTGAGCGGCCGCGGGAGACGCCGATCTAGCCAATATCTAGGGCTCTGAGCTATGAGAGTCGCGCGAGAAGTCGACACGGGATGGATCGGCCGCGGGCTCGGTTTTGGTTGGTGGTTCGATCGAGGGTTTGACGAATGGCAGCGGCGACGGTGGGTCCCCTGGAAGATTCCGGGCTGCGAAAAGCGGCAATCTTGCTGATGAGCATGCCGACGGCCAACGCTGCCAAGGTTCTCGGTCAACTGCCGCCCCGCTATATCGAAGCGATCAGCGTCAAGATTGCCCAGATGGAATCGGTCGGGGGCTCGGACCAGGAAATGGTGATCGCCGAATTCCTGACCAGCAAAGCGAGTTCGCTTTACGCCAGTCCCGGGGGACTCGACCGGGCCAAGGAATTGATCAAGGAGGCCCTCGGACGGGATGCTTCGGAGCTGATCGGCAACCTGCAGCAAACGATCGAAGCGATGCCCTTCGGGTTCATCAAGCAGGTGGACTCACAAACTCTGCTGCAATTCATCGGAGACGAACACCCACAGACGATCGCCCTGCTTCTGAGCCATGTCCCGAGCCACTACGCAGCGGAGGTCATGGCGGGACTTGATCCGCTGACGCAATTGGAGGTGATCCGGCGAATCGCCACGATCGGGCGACCGAGTCCCGAGGCCGTCAACGAACTTGAGGTGGGGTTGGAGATGCGGCTGAGCAGCATGGTCAATCACCAACAGAGCAACACGGGGGGAATCGAAAGCGTCGCAGAGATCCTGAACGTTTGCGAACGATCCATTGAGCGGACGATCATGGATTCGCTCAGCCGCGAA
>JARFQX010000013.1 GCA_029287555.1 Rubripirellula sp.
TGATCGGTGCGGCGAATGACTGCCTCGGCGATCGACCACGGCTCGTCATTCTTACCGATATCGGCGGTGATCCTGACGACACCCAGTCTTTGATCCGGCTGATGGTCTACGCGAACGAGTTTGAAATCGAAGGCTTGATCGCCAGCGCCTCGGGGACTCCCGGCGAGTTGAAAGAGGCGGTCACTCGTCCCGACCTGATTCATGCCGTGATCGATCGTTACGAGCGCGTGCTTCCCAAGCTAAAGCGTCACGAGGACGGCTGGCCTGAAGCAGACTCGCTTCGGGCCCGAGTCAAGACGGGCAATCCCCATCGAGGGCGTGATCGGATCGGAGCGGGACATGATACCGAAGGGTCTCGCTTCCTGATTGAACGAATCGACGCCTCCGCGGAATCACGCCCCCTGAACATCGCGGTCTGGGGAGGACAAACCGACTTGGCCCAGGCGCTTTGGCGAATCAAGCACGATCGAGGAGATGCGGGTCTCGCCCGCTGGGTAAAGAAATTCCGGGTCTATGACATCAACGACCAGGACCGCATCGCCGCTTGGATGCGTGCAGAGTTTCCGGGCATGCACTACATCCTGGCGCGGGCACCCGAAGGCCAAGACAAGCGAATGGGAACCTACCGCGGCATGTATTTGACGGGTGACGAATCGCTGACCAGCCGCAACTGGATCGATGCGAACGTCCGCTCACGTGGTCCACTTGGCGAACTGTATCCCATCAAAACCTGGACCGCACCCAATCCGCACGCCTGCATGAAAGAAGGCGATACCCCATCCTGGTTCTTCTTTCTGCCCATGGGGGGAAACGACCCCAATGACCCCAGCCGAGCCGGATGGGGAGGCCGATTTGCGCGGCAATCCGATGGTTGGTACCGCGACCTTCCAGCGACCGACCAGTTCGATCCGAGAACCACGGTGAGCCGATGGCGTGCCGAATTCCAGGCGGACTTCGCTAGACGGATGCGATGGTGCCAGTAACAAGGGAAGGGGGTCGATCAAGGTCCCCATCAAGCTCGACGCCGAAGGGCAAACTGTCATGCGAAGGGCTCAACGGCCCTCGCGGAGTCGATAGCCGAGAAAATCATCGAGCTCCGGTTCAGCTTCGATCGCGGCAACCGTACGCTCGATGTCGTATTCAACTCGACGAAACTCGATCCGTTCCTCATCGTAAACGACGTAGCAGCTTCGCGGGTCGCCGTCTCTAGGCTGGCCCACGCTTCCCACGTTGATCATCAACCGCTCACCCCGGTCTCGCACGTCATAGCCGGTGGGAACGTCGATGGGACGAACAAACCGCAGGTCCGAGGTGAAAACCCCGGGAACGTGAGTGTGGCCCTGAAAGCAGAGGTGCGAGATCAGCGAGAAGAGTTTGTCCATCTTCTTGATGTTCTGGGTGTCCTCCGGGAAGACGTACTCATTGGTGGGTCCCCGCGGCGAGCCGTGGACGAAGAGCACCGCGCCCTCCTCGACCAGGCGTGGCAGCGAGCAGATGTACTTCATTCTTCGTCGACTGGCCTCGGGACCGTCGCCGCCGCACTCGATCTGAGACCGTGTCCAAAAAATTGCCTGCTCGGCAGCAACATTGAAACCCTCCGGGTCGAATAGGGCGCTGCTGTCGTGGTTTCCCAAGACACAAAACCCAAATTCCATCACGAGATCAAGGCACTCGCACGGTTTGGGCCCATACCCGATCACATCACCGAGGCAAATGATTCGATCGACTTGCTGCTGCTCAATATCGTGCAACACCGCTTCCAAAGCGGCCAGGTTGCCATGAATGTCGCTTACGATCGCTGTCTTCGTCACAAGAATCGCTTAAGTTGGGGCGAGCTGGCTATCGTCCATGCTTCAAGCGGTCACCCAACGCATCGGAAAGATCGGGAACCGCGTAGATCTTGTTGGCTGTCTTGTCGATGTCGTACTTCACACGACGGAAGGTCAGTTTCTTTTCCTCAGTATCGAGGATCACGTAGCAGGCACGATTGTCGTCGTCCCGGGGTTGACCGACACTGCCGACATTCACCAAGACCTTCTCGCTACCAAGTTTATAGTCGTACTCAAACTCGTCGGGTGAAACAAACTCGCAGTCGGTGGTGAAGACGCCCGGCAGATGCGTGTGACCCATGAAGCAATAGTTTTTGACCTTGCCAAAAAGGATCTCCATTTTGCGATGGTCAAAAACGTACTCGGGGAAGACGTACTCGTTGGTTGGATCTCGCGGCGATCCGTGGACAAACTTAAATTCGCCTTCGTCGAGTTGGCGCGGCAATTCTCCGAGAAAGTCCCAGCGTCGATTGATGATCGCTTGAGAACCCGGACCGTTATCGAGTTGATCGCGGGTCCAATAGATCGCCTGCAGCGCCATCGGATTGAAGCCATCGGGGTCGAACAGGGCCGCTTGGTCGTGGTTGCCCAAGATCGTCGCCTTGCAGCGCCCCATCACCAAATCGAGACATTCGCAGGGATTCGGCCCATAGCCGATGATGTCTCCGAGGCAGTAAATTTCATCCACGGTGATGTCGTTGATGTCCAGCAGCACCGCCTCAAGTGCCTCGAGGTTGCCATGGATGTCGCTGATCAACGCTCGCTTCACAGGTGTTTCCCGAATGGGGGCCGTCGGTCCAATGTTCGCATTTATCGTGTTGCCGTCACCCGAATTGTAAGGGGAACTAAAAATTCACAGCAATCCCACGAACTCTCGATCAGACTTGATGGTCGGTACTAACGCTCAAGATATCGTTCTTCTGGCGATTGAAACGACTGGAAAGGCTGGTTCCGTCGCGTTGATGCGTGGCGGCGAAGTGGTCGAATCGCTGAATCTTCCTCCTGGACGGCGAACCGCCTCTTCGCTGGCCCCCCAACTTGAGCAACTGCTGGAGCGATGCCGCCAACAGAAAATCTCGATCGGTCTGGTCTCGATTGCCGACGGCCCCGGATCCTTCACCGGATTGCGAATCGGTGTGACGACGGCCAAGACACTTGGCTACGCGCTCCGCCTGCCGTTGGTTGCGGTCGATTCACTCGCGGCCATCGCCGCCACCGTCTTTCACGATCATCCCCGCAGCCAGTCCCTTTGCGTCGCCCTTGATGCCTACCGGGGCCAGGTCTTCACTGGCACATTCCACCGCCATGAATTGGTGCCAAAGTTGGATGAATTGCCCGTGGCGTGGACAGCACACCCCGCAAGCGTGGAAGTGCTGAGCTTCGAGCAATGGAATCAGCGGCTGGACAGGCTGCCAGACAACGTCGACGTCGCGGGCGACGCCAAACCACTGGGATCGCGCGAATCGAGTCGACTTGCCAGAACGTGCGACGCGATCGGCGTCGGGCTGCTGGGCATTCGGTCTTATCACGCTGGTGTTCTCACTGAGCCGATGGACCTGGTCCCCCGCTACCTCAAACCAAGCGCGGCGGAAGAAAAGGCGGTGCAGCAGCGGTAACCAGCAAGACTCACGTCGCGTCGCGCAGTCTCCGAGTCAGATCGGGGAATGCCGCGCGGACCCGCGTCCAATTCGGAATCGCCTCGGCACCATTGGGGTCCTTGCGAAAAATCTCGGCCGCCGTCGTGATGCAGTCGGCAAAGGCATCGACCGCCGTTTCCTCGTCATGGCGGCTGAAGGCGACGTCGTTGACGATGGCATCGGCGGCGTATTGGCGGATACAATCCTGGGCAACCCGCACGAAAGAAGAACGTAGCGTAATGAACATGTCGCTGCTCATCACCGTTCCCTGGCTGGCCAGCGTGCGATACACCGTCGTCAAAATATCGACCGCCATCCTCATCAGCCCCGCCTGCCGATTGTCCACCGACAAAGATTGATGCTTGTGCTCATAAAGTCGACACAGGTCGGTTTGACAGACCCGCTTCAGTGATGTGTTGCGATAGACTTCGGCCAACGTCCCGATCTCCAGACCCCAATCACTGGGAATGCGATTGGTCCGTGCAAGATTGCGAGTGAGCGAAAACTCGCCCGACAACGGATAGCGAAAACTGGCCAGGTACCTCACAAACTCGCTGTCGGGCAACACGCTCGAGAGCGCACGCAGCAGGGGCGTGACCAGCAAACGCACGACTCGACCATGCATCCGATCGGTGACCCGCGCGTAGTAGGCTTTGCAAAACTCAAAGTCGATCGCGGGGTGGACCATCGGTAGGCAGAGCCGAGCCAGCAGCGTGCGGTCGTAATCAACGATGTCGCAATCGTGCAGCACGAAGGTGCTGATTCGTGCGTCTTCAAGCAGGTACCCGAAGGCCGTCCAGACGCTGCGCCCTTTTCCCGGCGTCGACACCGCGAGCCCAGACTCAATCAGTTCGTTGTAAATCGATTGAACGGCCGGCCCGTCGGTCCACAGCACTTTGGCGCGTGGGCCCAAAGGGGCAATCTTTGCAACCGCCTCGTCGTAGTCACGCTGGTCCGGTGCCACTCCGAGACTGACAACGATCGTGTCGAGGTAATCGGCGTCTACCAATTCTCGGACAATGCGGTCGAATGGCTCGGCACGCATGTCCGACGCCGTCACCGGAAGCACCAGGCCGATCGCGTTGTGCCTCGTCGACTCGCGAAGCATCACCTCGAGCCGATCGAGTTGACCGGTGTGCAAGTCGTGAATCGTGGTAACCAGGTCGTGCTGATAAAAATCGGGCAATGCCTGCGTCTCCCTCAGTACCGTCGAACACTCACAAAACCGGGAGCCGGAAAAGAGTCAGACACCAAGAAACGTGTGAAGTGCCCGCGTTTCTTCGTGTCTGACCCCTTTTCCCGTTCGCCCTAGCCTACCGCGAAGCGTTGCCAATGAGAATCGGTCATCGCGGCGGCCGGCTTGGATCGGGCGAAAGCTTCGAGGCCTCCGATTCCATCAGCTCCGACTCAATGCCCCCCGAGTCCATGACGTCCGACTCCGTCAGATCTGATCTTGATTGGCTGGCCGAGTGGATATGCGAATGCCCAGGCAGATTCTCCACGACAAATGCCAGGGCAATCCCCAAGACCAGCGACAAGGTAAGTTTGCCGCGATCGTGCTGGTGGAACGAAACTTCCGGAAGCAGATCCGCCAGGGAAATACAGATGAAAAAACCTGCCGAAATCGCCAGCCCCCATCCCAGCACCGTCGAGCTGTCGCTCAACTGAGTCACCCCGAAATAG
>JARFQX010000075.1 GCA_029287555.1 Rubripirellula sp.
AGACAAGACGCCGCAGATCACCCATCCCGCCGATTAGGTGTTTGCTGTCAGGCGACGACCTCGTCAACAATGACTGAGTTCCCCAGTTCATCCTTTCAAACCGTTTCGACGAGCGAGCGTTGTCAGCTGGCTGGTCATGAAGTTTGGTAGAGACCCTCGATGATCGAACGAAGCAAAAACAGATCCAACCGATCCAAACGCACCCGTGCGGAACGAGTGAACAAGAAGCGTCGTTTGATGATGGAGGGCTTGGAATCGCGGCAACTGCTCGCGGTGTTCACCGATCTGCCCACCGCAGCGGCGCCGACGAATCTGCCCGTTTACGACATCAACCGTAATGTCGGGGCGGTTCAAGCGTTCAGCTATGTTGAATCGGAGCGGGCGAATGAGTCTGGATTGAATGACACCCAATTCAACGCTGACTTTGTTCCCTTGGGGACAGGACCTGGCCAGCAGGATACGGTTGATATATTTGGGGCGTTGCCGGTGAATTTGGGTTCGTCGATCGGCGGATTCCGATCGGATATCGATACCTTTTCGTTTGACCTCCGCGGCGGTGACATCCTGGACATCGCCACGCTGGGAGCCGCGGGCGATTTCACGGTCCGCAATTCGAATGGTCTGATCCTCTTCGGTGCCCCGGCCGATATCGATGGCGACGGGCTTCCCGATGGCAACACCAACTTCTTTAACATCGAGCCTCGCCAGACACTCGGCAATTTAACGGGCACGATGGTGATCCCCCGCGACGGGCGATATTCAATCACCGTTTCGCCGTTCTTCACGACGGGTAACTACACGCTCGGCCTGCGTGTCTACCGACCGGTGACCGAATCGCTCTCGGTTGGTGATGCACAAATCCTATATCTCGACTTTGACGGAGATATTGTCGACGCCAACTTGATTACCGACAACCAAGGTCTCCCAGTGTCGGGCGTGGTGCGCATCCCGAGCCTGGCCGAGTCACTGAATATTCTCGGGTTGCCGATCGGTGATACGGTCACCACGGATCGGTTGATTGAAGATATTGTCGACAACACGATTCGCATCTTTGAGGACATTACGCGGACGGGTTCCAACGGTGATTACGAGGCAACATCGAATCCGGGCGAGTACGGGATCCGCATTCTCAACAGCCGGGACCACAAAAACCAGATCTCGTTCGCCGACCCGCGGGTGACGCGGATGTTGATCGGCGGTTCCAGCGAAGACATCCTCAATGACGGCGTCTATGCATTCGCTGAAAATGTGGACATCGGCAACTTCGACATGAATCAATTGGCGTTCTTCGCTCTCGATGCGTTTGCCGCTACGCCCGTTGCCTTGGCGCCGAACGTCAGTCTCGTCGATTTTTGGGGCAAGTTCCTTGGCAGCGTGGTGGCGCACGAAGCCGGACATACGTTTGGACTAGCGCACACCGAAAACCTCAACAACATTGGTACGCTCGCGGATGCCGGTGGATCCCAACTCGCGCTCGATTATTTCCAGGGAATTGGGCCCGACTTTATCTTTGGAACGTTGGACGACATCGATCCGGTTTACGAGGACGATTTCTACATTAACAACCGTCCTCTAGCGCAGGTCTCGCCGGGTGAATTCCCCTACTACGGTTTCAACGAAGTTACCGACAATTTCTCGCACGTTCTCTCCACGGGAACGTTTGGCGGAAATGTGACGGGACGTGTCTTTGATGACTTGAACCGCAACGGATCCGGCACCAATGATCCAGGGCTGCCTGGCGTCGAAGTTTTCGCGGACCTTAACCGCAACGGGTTCTTTGACGCGGGGGAACCAATCGACTTCACTGACAACAGCGGTCACTTCGGTCTGAACGTCGGCCCGGGTCAAGTTGACGTGATCGCACTGACCCCACCTGGCTTCGTCGCCACGACGGCGACCCGAGCGACGGTGAGGGCAACGGCGGGTGGCAGCACCGGCGGAATCAGTTTTGGCTTCTACCAGATTGATCCTGATGTGACGGGCAAGGCTTACGTCGACAGCAACGGCAACGGCAATCCCGATCCTGGCGAAGTTGGACTCGAAGGCGTCTACGTCTACATCGACTTGGACGGTGATGATCGGCCGGACCTGGGTGAACCGGGCGAGAACACCGACGAAAACGGCAACTACGTGCTGAGGTTCCCGGGTCCCGGTTTCTACACCATTCGAACCGACCTTGCTCCCGGCTTTGAACGCACCGAGCCGGCCAGCGGCGAGTATGAAGTCTTCTATAACGGAACAAGCCTCGACGGCAACTACGATTTCGGTTTCTTGCCGTCCCAGGACTTTGGTGACTTACCGTTGCCCTATCCCACAACCGTGGCGGCCAATGGAGCAAGTCACGGCCTGCTTCCCGGGCTGACGATCGGTGCGAACATTGACCGCGAAGGAGACGGTTTCCCGACTTCGGCGGCCAACGGCGATGACCTGGATAATGTCGATGACGAAGACGGCGTGCGGCTGATCAGCCCCTTGGCTCCACCGCAACCGGGCGAGGCGGCAGTCCCCGGTGTGTTTGAGGTCACGGTCACCAATACGACCAGCTCCGCCGCCTACCTGCAAGGGTTCATGGACTTCAACCGCGACGGCGACTTCGAAGACGTCGTCAATGGTGTCTCGGAACACTTTGCGGTCGACGTTGCCGTTGCTACCGGAACCATTGGCGGCACGATTCAGTTGCCCGTCACGGTTCCCGCCGGCGTGGATCCCGGAACGGCCTATCAGCGATTCCGAATCAGCCAGACCCGCGGACTCGGATCGGATGGCTTCGCAAAATCGGGTGAAGTAGAGGACTACGCCTTCCCGGTTTCCTTCTCCTCGGACGTCACCAACCCTGATCCTACCGACGTCCCGCGCAACTCCTTGTCGTTCCCGATCAAGGTGCTCGACAACGATTTCAACATTCCCGAGAACCCGCTGACGATCTTCTCGGTGGACGATGCCGGCACACGGGGCACCATCGTTCCGGGCTTCTACACCGACCCGATCACGGGCGTACGGTCCGAAGTCGTCTTCTACACGCCGCCCAACGGCTACATCGGCCCCGACTCCTTCACCTATCGGGTCCGGGATTCATTCGGCAAGATCTCGCCACCGCTGGACCAACCGGGCGAACTCGTCTCGATCAACGTCTTGTTCAAGTCAGAGAAGCCGATTGCGGTGGACGACGTCTTCGAAGTTCCGCAAGGATCGTCCAATCGAGCCTTGAACGTCTTGGACAACGACGTCGCCAGCGTCAACGGTGGTTTGACGATCACCAGCGTCACGACCGGCAGCAATGGTGGCAGCCTGACGATCGTTGGCGGCGGTCAGTCGATTCGCTACACCCCGCGAGCCGGGTTCGACGGGACCGAGCAGTTCACCTACACAATCCAGGACCAGGCAGGCCAAGTCAGCAGTGCTACCGGCACGATTAACCTGCTGCCCGGATCGCGTAATGATGACGTGTTGGATTTCCAGATCGAGATTCTCGACGAAACCAACAACATGCCGATCACCAACATTCCCGCGGGCGAAGCATTCCTGGTCCGCGTGTCAGTCGAGGATCTGCGAAACCGAGAGAACCTGGACGAAGGTGTCTTCTCGGCCTTCCTGGACCTGCTCTACACCGATGAATTGGTGACGCCCGATATCGTGCCCGGCACCAATTCGCCCAACATTGTTTACGGCAGCAAGTTCGGACCGCTGCAGAGTCCCAGCATTGACACTCCGGGGCTGGTTGACGAAGTCGGTGGTCTTCAGAGCGTCACGAACATCCAGCCGCATGATACCGATTTCGACGGAAACATCATTCCCGACACTCTGTTTACGCTGCGGATGATCGCCGGAGCGCCGGGTGTGGCACTGTTCCAAGTCGATCCGGCCGACGAACCGACCAGCGAATCGACCGTTCTGGGCACCAATCCGCCGAACCCCGAGTCGGACCGCGCCCTGACAGTGAGCGAACTGCGTTTGGGAACGGCCGAGCTGATCGTGCTGCCCGGCAATCAAAGCTATCCGTCGGCAATCGACGATTCCTTCCCCGAGGGACGCGACTCGAACAACGATCCAATCCCAGCCGTCTCGCCCGCCGTTCTCCGCGTGCTGGACAACGACAACGTGGGACCGCTTGATACCGTACTCGAAGTTGGTTTGCAGCAGAGCGCGACCAAGGGGGTCGTCACGCTGAACACCAATGGCACGCCTGACTTCGCTGGGGATGATTTCTTCAACTACCAGGCTTTCCCCAACCCAGATGGCCTTGACAGCTTCACGTACTTCATCGTCACCGAAAACGCCAACGGCGTGGTCAGTGTCAGCAGCGCGGAAGTCACGATCGCATTGGGCAACCAGAATGAAGACGCCATCGTGGCGTACGACTTTGGTGATCAACTGGTGGCCGGCGACCTCAGCGGTGCGCCGATTGACCAAAGTAGTCTTGGCATCGGCGATCGCTTCGGCATTGAAATCTATGTCGAGGACCTGCGCAATAATCCGACGTACGTGTTCGCCGGCTACCTCGACATGCTCTACGACACGGGAATCATCGCACCGAGTGCTCCCTTCAGTACCCCCAACGGAGAGACGGAGCCGGGCTTTGACTTCGCCGTCGATTTCGGACCTGACTATCAAGGCGACGCCGGTGTTGGAACAGCGGCTCGACCAGGGATCATTGACGAGTTCGGGACGTTGGTAACAGGCACTTCTACCCCATCCAATCCAGCCTTGCTTGCCACGGTCTTCTTTGACGTGATTGGAACGGGGACGGCGAACGTGGTTGGTTCGCCAGCGGACGTCTCGCCATTCCAGGACACGCTGCTGTTCCGCGAGGACGATCCGATCGACCGTTCGCGACTCCGCTTTGAGACGTTGCCGATCACAATCGGTGGTGCCGGATTCGGGGCTCCGGCTCAGAATCCATTCCTGGCACAGGACGTTAACAATGACGGCGCCGTTTCCCCCGTCGATGCGCTGGTGATCATCAACGAAATGAGCCGCAGCGGATCTTCCGGCGAAGGTGAGGCCGCCGCGGCGGCGAGCGTGTTGGCAAGTCCCTACTTCACCGACGTCAACGGCGACCGTGAGACTTCAGCCCTCGACGCCTTGCAGGTGATCAACTACCTCGCACGGATGAATGGGGCACAGCGCAGCGGTGAACAGGTTGTCTTGCCGAGCGAATCGGAATCGGAATCGTCGTCCACGACGGAAACCGCTGATGACGTTTTCGCCGCTCTCGGTGGCAACGTCACAGAGAAGGTCGTCTCGGCGGATGTCCCCGGTGACGCGACCGCCGCACAAGTCTCGATGACCCCCTCGACGCCTGCGGACGACGACGACGAAGATGACGTCCTTTCGCTGCTGGCCGACGACGTTTCAGGGCTCTGGGGATAAACGCCCGACGTGATGTTTCCCGCTGTGAGCGACATTTTTCCGGTTGAAGGCTCCTGCTGCTCTGGTCTGCGTCTCAAAATGACGCATGATAGAGAGTGAGTTCGGAGCCGGTGCGGTGGTGACCAATCGAGGTCGCGTCCGCACGGGCCGCTGAGTCCTCAACCCAGGATACTCGCTTGTCTTTCCAGCCCTTTGTGGTGCAGTGCCTGACTTGTGGCAGCCAGCTGCGCGTCGCCGATCCCGCGATTGTGGGGACGATCGCTACCTGTCCCAAATGCCACTCGATGGTGCAGATTGATCCTCCCAGCGATCCGTTGGGGAGTGATCAGGCCGGTCGCCAGGTGGCGGTGGGCGGCTCGAGCATCGACTCGCAAGCGATCACCGAAGAGGCAATCTCGGCCAGCGAAGGTGCATCACTCGGCGCGATCGAGGCGGCAAGTGGCTTTGAAGGTGGCGAATCCAACGCGCCGCCCCACGAGTTCGACAGCGAGCCGTCACCACCGGATTGGCAGAGTGATCGAACGCGTCGCTCTCGACAAATCGCCCTCGTCGCGGCCCTGTCCATCACCAGCCTGCTCGTGGCAATCGCCGGTTTCAGCTGGTTTGTACAATCCTGGCGGAAACAAGCTTCGAACCCTCAGCAGGGTCCGTCACCTTCTCAACCTCAACGTGTTTCCGAAACCTCAGTTGATCCAGCGCCTCCTTCGGCACCCGAACCCGAGTCGAACAGCGAGGAGAGCTCAAGTAGCGACGAGTTACCAGCCAGCGATCCCGAGGCGACCGTCGTGGACCAATCGCCCGATGGATCCTCGGCGGTACAACCACCAATGCCGCCGGATAACACCGTCGCGGTCGATTCGAGCGAAGGGTCCGAGTCGCCGCAGTCGCTCCAGTCCACACCGGCGAGCGTCCCACCTCGTCCCACGGACTCTTCGGCACTGGCCGACCTGATTCCAAGATCGCCACTCGATGCCGATCCGTCCGCAACGCCCGCACCACCAACTCCTCGAGTTCCCCAGACGCAGCCGAGCTCGCAGACGCAGCCGAGCTCGCAGACGCAGCCGAGCTCGCAGACGCAGCCGAGTTCTCAGACGCAGCAGGACCCGGGAGTGGAGTCCGACCCGACGGGCACCGCATCGACCGCCCTGCAAGAACTGCCGCCCGAGCTGGCGAAGTACACAAGGTTTCTCTTGGAAGAAGGTTCGAACGAGAAACCGACGCTCGAAGCCCCGCCAACGATGGACGAGGTGACGATGGAGGCTGCCGCGGATGAACTCGATGATCCCGCGATTACGGTGCGCCCCAAGGAACTTAACCTGAAGGCTGACCTCGCCCTGCGGATGGCCATGGATACCCGCGGCTATCCGCTACCCGACCTCGTCCTGCTGGTCAGCCAAATCACGGGGGTGCCGATCCAGATCGATTGGGTCTCGTTTGACTTGGCCGGCGTAGACCTCGACCAACCGCGGACCGCGCCACAAGGTTGGCAAACGGCACGAGAGATCCTCGATGCGGTCTGCGAGAGCCTCGGTGGAGAGGTTCGCGACGAAGAGGCGCTGGCCGTGATCACATTGACCGACGAATCGTTTGACGAGCGACTGGCCTTGCTGACGAACTTAGCCGACTTCGGTGAAGGCGAGGCAACGGCGAATACGCTGCTGATCGATTTCTTGCGCAGCGACGAAGAGGAACCGGGGGAAGGATTACCGTTGGGAGTCACCCGCGAAGAGCAACAAATCGCCGCCATCGCCGTGGAGGTGCTGCGTCGGATGCGAGCGGTCGAGCCCAAAGTTACCGATGAGCAACTCGGGCGTTGGGCTTGGTGCAGCAATGACCCCAGTGGCGAGTGGGCAATCTTGAGCGGTGGAGCCACCATTGCCCAGCCCGATACTCCCTTGGCGATGGCTGACTTCTTGCGGCGGATCGCCCAGGCCAACGATGTCTCGAACTTGATCAACTGGTACGACTTCAACCGTCGAGCGGTCGCGCCGGAACGATTGCTCATTCCGCACATCGAAGCCGATGCCGGCACAACCTTGCAGGGCGTGCTTGAACCGCTCGGTTTGCAGGTAAGACAAGTTGATGCGCACCATTGGTGGTTGGGACGCGAATCAACGTACGATCGCCTACCGGCCATCGTTTGGACTCCCCCCTTGGGCGATTTAAGAGATCGCTTTGTCAACGAGTTGGCGAACGTGATGAGCGGTGCCAACCGAGATGCGTTTCGGGTCACGATTGATCCGCAGAGCGACCGCGCGATGATGCTATTGCCGCGATTCGTCGTGCGGCAATTATCGAAGCTCGCCGAAGGCGTCGCCGCTAAGCCGTAAGAGCTTGGAATCGATCGCCGCTCGGGACAGACTCGATCCTAAATAACCATGCGCAATTGTGGAACAGTGCGGAAGTCTTCGTGCTCGTGCTCGCTCAGCGGAGCGGTGCTCGCAATTGAAAAGGATGGTAAGCGCCGCGCCAATTGATTCGAGCACGAGCACCGTCGCGAGCGACTGAGCACGAGCACGACTAGTAATTCACAATTGCGCACACTTA
>JARFQX010000103.1 GCA_029287555.1 Rubripirellula sp.
AAGCACTGAATATCGGCGGCGAATTGATTGGCGGTTTCATAGCGCCGTTCGCGATTCTTGTCGAGTGCCTTCATCACGATCCAGTCCAACTCGCCACTGAGCGAACGCGAAAGACTGACAGGGTCCGTTTGGCGTGCGTCAGCAATCACGGTTGCCTGTTGCCCCAGGGTGGATACTTTGGCACTCGGCCGCAGCGGCTCATCCTCGCAGATAAGCCTTATCATTTCGGCATAGCCGCTTGCCACCAGCCGATCTGTTTCAATCGGCGGTCTTCCGGTCAGCAACTCATACAACAGCACGCCAAGTGAATAGATATCACTTCGGGTATCGATGCCCAATTCGTTCATTTCGGCCTGTTCCGGGCTCATGTACTGAGGCGTGCCAATCACCTGTCCGTACCGCGTATAAACAGTCTTCTCGGTCAGTTGCTGGCTGAGCGCCTTGGCCACGCCAAAATCAATCACCTTCGGAATCGGCTCCCCGTCGCGGAGAGTCACCATGACATTGCTTGGCTTCAGATCACGGTGGATTACACCTTTTTGATGTGCGTGCTGCACCGCTCGGCAAACATCTCGGAATAATTCGAGCCGCTTATTCGTCGGCAAATTGTTCTTGTCGCAGAATTCAGTAATCGGGACACCGTGCACCAATTCCATCACGAAGAACGGGCGTCCCTGAGCCGTGACTCCGGCGTCCAGCACGCGTGCAATGTTGGGATGGTCCATCAATGCCAAGGCCTGCCGCTCGGCCTCAAAACGGGCCACCACCTCTTTCGAGTCCATGCCGGGCTTGACGACCTTCAACGCGACTTTGCGGCGAATGGGTTTCGCCTGCTCGGCAACATAGACGACGCCAAAACCACCTTCGCCGAGCTTTTCGCGCAGCTTGTAAGGACCGATCTGCTGATCGACTTCATCCCAATTCCCGGCCGTGTCGACCGTGGGCGCGAATCTGGCGGGGGGATGGTCAAGCAGGCTATCTTCGCGTTCTTTTGCCGCGAGCAATGCATCGATTCTGTCTCGCAGTGACGCGTCCTCGCCGCAAGCTTCCGACAGGTAATCGTCCCGGCTTTCACGGTCCTCCATCCGAACCGCGGCCATAAAAATTTCTTTTTCGGTCATCTTGGAGTTCTCGCATAAGACGCGCGTAAGCATGGGTAGATTCTCCGCTAGAGCTGGTGTATTGCCGTTCAAAACGTCATGCGGAATACAGCGGAGAATCGCGCAGTTACGGAGTAATCTTTTTCAAATCATTTTCCGGAGGAGAATCCTGGTCCGCTATTTCTTCCATCAACCATGACCGAGCGTAGGCCCAAATGCTGTCGGCCGTCCGCCGCGAGATTCCTAGGGCGTTGGCCACTTCGGGGATCGTAAGACCGGCAAAAAATCGCAATTTGACAACCTCAGCGGACCGTGTGTCTGTTTCCTCCAATTTTGCTAACGCCTCGTCGAGTGCTAGTAGACGGTCTTCCCGCACCGGCCCAGCCAACTGGAATGCATCCAGCTCCTGTCGCTTGAGGTGGCCACCTCGCTTTGCGCATTTCTTCTGACGAGCAGCATCCACTAAAACGCGCCGCATGGCCTCTGCAGCGGCGCCAAAAAAATGCCCTCGACTTTCCCAGCAATACTCTTTCTGTGTGCCGACAAGCCGCAGATAGGCTTCGTGCACGAGAGCCGTCGCCTGCAATGTGTGTCCCGGTCGCTCCGTGGCGATCTTAGCGGACGCCATCTTTCGAAGCTCAGCATAAACCAGCGGAAGCAACTGATCGAAGCCAGACCTGTCGCCGTTTTCGATCTGCACAAGTATCTGAGTGACCCTATTCATTCGCGTCAGAATACAGGCGTAACGACCGTGAATCCACTCCCGTCTCACGTCTGTGACAACCCCGAACGAAGAACCTATCGAAATACGACACCGAAGGTCGCGTTGAGATCCAATAGCAGGTTGGCGAAGTGAGTTTCGTTCTTGGTTTTTCCGTTCTTTCTGATTCTATTGTCTCCCGGATTCGATTCCGTCACCGAGATGCGCCTGCAAACATGGCGTCCGGTAGTGAAATCCTTCCTGGATGGCGGGTGGTCAAGCTGCTTTTGTGTCCCTCCGCTGGATTTCAATGCGATACAAAACTCTAGCGTGATCAGGCGCACAAGTCGGTGCGAGAATCGTGGCGTCTCGGCTTCGAAGCAGACGGGCGCTCACCATTACACCGGCCCACAAGCAACCTGCGGATTGGATCAGTGAGTTCGTGTCATGCGCCAAAATGTGTGTCGGAGGGATGCGGCGAGCCGGGTCTTTGTGCGTTAGCGAAACGCCCATCACGGCCGGAGCTAACGAGTCTACGACTGTTCGTTAGCGTGTGGTGGTCAGAGACCCTGGAACAACAAGGCAAGCTTCCACGCCCTTGCTGACCTTGACTAATCTTCGGCCAACCTGCAGAGGGTGCATCGACCGAACGAAGTTCGGTCGGGGTGAAACTCGCTTCGGTCTTGAACACCGAACGCACGAAACGCAGCGTGCTAACCTGCGTGCGTCACATCGACCGACGCGAGTTGAACTAAGGCCTTGCAG
>JARFQX010000120.1 GCA_029287555.1 Rubripirellula sp.
CCGCTCGTCCGTAGCCCGACGGCCGTCCACCGTAGCCGCCGCCGTAGTCATCCATCCCCATTTCCATCTCGTAGTCGCTATCCGGGCCTCCGTACGCCGGCTGCTGGCTTCCGCCTCCGTACGCCGGCTGCTGACTTCCGCCTCCGTACGCCGGCTGCTGGCTTCCGCCTCCGTACGCCGGCTGCTGACTTCCGCCGCCGTACGCCGGCTGCTGACTTCCGGTGTTCGCGTTGTTGCTCGCATTGGCAAGCGTGGCCAAATTGGCATTCTCGTTCGGTCCGTCGAACTTGGCGCCCTGCTCGACCCACCGCTTGATCATGTCCGTTTCTTTCTGTGGCATGCTTCCCTTGGGAGGCATTTCTCCACTTTCGATCAACGATACCAGCTTGCTCTGGGCGGGGTCGCCAGGCGTGACCACACCACGTGCTCGCATCAGTTCTGCGAAGGTGGACATCCGAAACCTGCCCTTGGAACCTTGCACATGGCACTGTCCACAACGGCTGTTGAGAATCCCCGCGACCTGTTTCTCAAAACTAACCGCGACTTTCTCTTCCAAACGCTGGGGGATACTGGCGATCCCTTTGACCGAGAGTCCCTGGCCCGAGAGTGACGTCGAGCTCACAACACAACCGATCGTGGCAGCGATGGCGACCAAACCGTCGCGCCAAGGCCTTACCGGACTTCGCCGACCCGCCGGGTCAAACGAATCGCCTCGGCGGCAACGGGACTTGGGCCGGGTATACCTGGATGCGATGAAATTCATGTTCGCAATTCCACGTCGAAATTAGGGTTGTCGGTGGACCGACGGGGTGAACGCATCAGGACGCTCCTTGGCCTCGATCTTCCAGGGATTGAGCCCAAGAATTGCCCTGTATCGATTTGAGATCCGACGGCCAGGAATTCGGAGGGGGGCGACCCGATTCGCGGCGGAAAGAGTCAACGCGAATTCCGCAGTTGCTGACTCTACATCGAGGATCATTTGCGTATGATAGACCGTTGCGGCAGGATTGTGGTCCGTTTTTTCACGGGATTCAACGTCTCTCTTCTCCGAAATTTTTGATCAAATCCACCCTCTTGAGGGGAACTTCTCGTCGATTTCTGCATCCAAATTTGGATGGACTTTTTCCACACCCCTCCTTCGGCATTCACCAAGATGGGAAAACCAGCGGGTCGATCCAGGCTGCGACGTGTGAAGGTGCGTCGGCGCCTGCGCCTCGAACGCCTGGATGAACGCCGCGTACTAGCGGCGGTGACGGGTGCGGTTTTTGAAGACGCAAACCTCTCGTTGCATCGCGAACTGGGCGAGTTGTTTGCGCCGCGTCGGCTGGTCTTCATCGACGCCAACCAGAACGATCGGCTCGATGCCGGTGATCCGGTCGCCATCACCGACCTGGAGGGCAAATTTCGGTTTGAGGACGTGCGGAGCGGCACCCACCTGGTGCGACTTTTCAACGGTTCGGCGAGTCAGACTCAAACCGTTCCGATCGCGGCGGACAGCGGCGGCGAGGTTGTCGCCGTCGAGGACGCCCTGCAATTCGCGACGCGGGGATCGCAGGCGATCGCCGTCACGTCCGGGTCGATCGTGATTGGCAGTCTGCGTGATGGCACCCGCGAATCGATCGAGCTGGGAAATCAAATCGTCGGCATGCAGACGCTTCCTGACGGACGGGTCCTAGTGATCGGGAACGATTGGGCCGGTCCGACCTCGTGGCTGATCGATCCACTGACCGGCTCGGCCGAGACGTTCGAGTTGGATGGGGTAGACGGCCAGACCCCATGGAGTGATCTGGCGGTTGATCAATCGGGTCGTGGAGTGCTGATCGAGCAATCGCAGGGCGCGGCTGCGATTCGGGCGATCGACGCGTCCTCTCCCGAGGGCAGCATCGAGGTGGTAACGACCTCAACCGAAGTTCCCGCCGATACTCAGGCGATCACTTCCGATTCCGGGGTGCGCTCCGTATTGGCATGGGCCGACGAGGACGGATTGCAGCTCTCGCTTTGGAGTAACGTGACGGCCTCGATGATCGACTCGACAACATCTGGCCTTCCCGGCGCGTTGGAATTGCTCGACTTCGATGATGAATCGGGTCTGCTTGCGGTCCGAGACATCAAGGGTGGAGTCAGCATTCACGACGTCGACGCGGGATTCGCGCCACTGCACCGCTGGGAGGAGATGGCGGGGCCAGTCGCGATCGACGGTTCACGCGAACTGCTGGTGACCGTCTCGCCGCAAGACGCGATGTTGAAGATGTTCTCTCTGCGGGACGGAGAGATGATCGCGGACCTGGCGGTCGATCTGTCGGCGATCGGTCCGGTGACCTCGTTGTCGCTGAGTGATCCTCAGGCGATCGCCATTCTGGGCGCCGCCGGCATCACCGAGATTGCCCTGCGCAGACCGGCGGCTCATGAAGTCACGATTGTCGATGGTGAGAATCCCGATCCAATTCTGTTTGGGGTGGCGGTCGAAGGCGAGAACAAACCGCCCACCATTGTCTCGCTTCCCGAATTGTCGACCGATGAGGATGAGCCGCTGATTGTGACACCAGCGGAACTGTTGACGGGATCGTTTGACAACGATGGTGATCGTTTTGTTGTGGTGCAGCGATCCGGGTCGAGTTGGGGAACGTCAAGTGTCGCGCCGGATGGTTCGATTACCTACACGCCCGATTCCGATTTCAACGGAAACGATGCGGTAACGATCTTGTTGCACGATGGTCGAAGTGTATCTCAAGAACGGACCTTGAACATCCAGGTCATGTCCGTTCCCGATTCGCCGCAAGGATTTGTGATTGACGTCGATCCAATCCCCGAGAACCTCGCGCCGGGATCCGTCATTGGAACGATCGAAGTGATCGATTCCGATGGCACGGACAATCTGGACATTGAATCGCTCGATCCACGTATCGAGATCCAAGGTAACGATATCGTGTTTGCGGGCGGGCCGCTCGATCACGCGACTGATCCGGAAATCTCGGTGTCGGTGGCCGTCACCGATCCAGAGACGGGTGAGACGATCGAGAGGGCGGTTAACCTCAAAATTGTAGATCGAAACGAACCTATTGTGGCTATCTCTCCGGACAGAGCCCATGTTCTCGAGAACGCCGTTGGCGGTCTCGTGACATTCATCGGCGTTGTTGATTCGGATAGCGAGCAAGATCACATCCTGACTGTCGACGATGAACGTTTCCGAATTGACGGGAAGGCGCTGCGACTTGCCCCCGGAGTCGCTCTCGACTTCGAAACCGAAAAAGAGGTGACCGTAAGAGTGACGGCCACCGAAAACAACCGCAATCCAAACTCGCTCACCGAACCCATCACGATTATCGTGGGGGACATTCCCGAGCAGCCTCAATCGATTCAGCTGACGGGTGACACGATCCCTGAACACGTCCCCGGGGCTTCGGTCGGAGAGGTCCTCATCGACGGGGTTCCGGCGGCTTCCCGATTTGATTTATCTGTGGACGATCCCCGCTTTGAGATCCTCGACGGAATGCTCAAGTTGATCGATGATCAATACGTCGATTACGCGACCCAGTCCGAGATTGAACTGGAGATCACGGCGCGAGATTCACAACGCGAGTTTGATACGATCCGTGAGTCTTTCTTGATTCATGTCCGCGAGAATGACGCGCCCCAGCACAATCACGACAATCCGTACGATGTCGACCACAGTGGCCACGTCACTGCGATCGATGCGTTGGCGATCATCAATTACTTGAACGTGTATGGGCCGGGCCCGGTACAGCCTTCCGACACCGGCTATTGCTACGACGTCAATTCCGACGCCATGGTCACGGCGATCGATGCACTGCTCGTCCTAAACGAAATCAATCGCCTTGAGCATGGGGGCGGAACGGTGGGCACCGAGGGTGAGCAAAACCCGGGCTCACAACCGCTTGCGCCGCCGCCTGGCCAGCCGAGCAAGACCGAACCGCCGCCGGATTCGAATTCAAGTCAAGACGATGTTTTTGGTCAATGGGCCAGTAACGATGACTCGGTTAAGGCTGGTGCTTCGCCAACCGCGGCCGACGCCCTCGAATTGCTACCCACCCCGCTGGAATTGACCGAGCCGAAGTCGGACGAATCGTTCACCAGCAGCGTGGACCAAACGCTGCGTCTGCTCTCCGAAGAGAGTGAGTAGTCCGACCTTCGACTTGGTCGCCGAGCAATCAGCGAGTATCCATACCGAAGTTGAATGCGTTTCAACGCCCTCACGCATGGGCGCTGGCCGTCTTGCCCTGTTGGGCCAACAGCTTCTTCTGGTACCTCGATTGCACCACGTCGACGATGATCAGAACGATCAGCACGAAGTAGAATGTGCTCTTGGACATGGGTGTGACATGCGCCCCGAACAATTCCACCTTCGCCAGGTGTCCGCCTTCACTGACCAGCATCACGCCGACAATGAAGAGGATGAAGAGCCCTAGAACTTCATACATCCGATTCTTGTTCAAGAATGCCGCGACGTGATCGGCCAGCAACATCATCAATATCCCGCTGAAAACGATGGCCGTCGCCATGATCGCGATGTTCATCGTCAGTGCCATGGCGCTGAGAATGGAGTCGAATGAAAACACGAGGTTCATCAGCACAATCAATGTGATGGCCCGGGCGACGCTGCTGCCATGTTGTTTATCGGGATTTGACTCCACATCGTGCACAACCAGCAGATGATAGATCTCCTTGATCGCCGTCCAGAGGATGAAGGCACCGCCGAAGAGGACAATCAGGCTGTGCCCCGAAACCGACATCGTCAGCGGTTCGGAGACCATCGAAAAGAAAGGCTCCTGTAAGAGTTCGATGACTTTGATCAAGACAATCAGCAGCAAGATACGAAAGACAATCGCTAGGCTGATTCCCATCTTTCGCACGTACGATTGCTGGTCCTGTGGGACTCGTTTGCTTTCGATCGATATGTAGAGCAGATTGTCGAAACCCAGGACTGCCTGCAACAGGATGAGCATCCCGAGGGTGAAGATTCCGTGCAGCGAAAACAGGCTTTCGACTTCCGCTGACTCCCCGGCGGCCTCTTCCGCCCCCAACTCGATCGCAGCGGCTGCCGTTTCCGCCAGGGGCAGCAAAGTGGTGCACGTCATCAGGGTGTCGAATAGTTCGAACATCGTAAGCATTCCGGTATGAGGCGTTGACGGTGGTGTCGAAAAGCGGTTGGCAAACCCCAGCTTCCAATCTTGGATAGTCGTTGGACGGGCCCGGCGGCGCACGATTATGATGTTCCGTTCATTCAGCGACCACCTCAGATGACCGCGTTTCGCACGAGACCAACATGAAACCACTACTGTTCTTTTGTTCGCTTACCCTCGGAATGCTCATGGCCTCCACTGCGCGCGCCGAAGATTCGGACCAGTACTACGAGGTTCGAAGTTACGTTCTTGGTGATCAAGGCGATGCCTCGGCGATCGATCAATACCTGGATAACGCGCTGCTGCCGGCACTCGCTCGCCAAGGCATCGGTCCGGTGGGAGTGTTCACCAATTCGCCCGAGGATGAAACGGGCAGCCCGCGGATCGTGGTCGTGGTGCCTTATTCAAATGCCGACCAGATCGCGGCGACGAAACAGAAGCTCGATGCGGATTCCGAGTATCAGGCCGCTGCCAAAGCGTATCTCGACCGTGCGCCGAATGATTCGCCCTACAAACGGATCGAGAGCGAACTGCTGGTCGCGATGGATTGCATGCCGCAGTTGCAGGTCGACCCCGCCAGCCTGAATAATCCTCGCCGCGTCTATGAGTTTCGAGTCTACGAAAGTGCCAACGAACGGTTGGGCGACTTGAAAGTCGACATGTTCAATGCGGGCGAAGTCCCCATCTTCCTGGACTGCGGAATCCAGCCGATTTTCATTGGCCAGGCGCTGGTGGGGCCGTTCACGCCAAACC
>JARFQX010000168.1 GCA_029287555.1 Rubripirellula sp.
TTCTTAACCGCCGCTTCGTCCGCCGCGGCGGTGACGGCGGCAAAAAGAAAGGGAATCACGGTCAAAACCGATACTCGACATGGCAACATGAAAGCCTCTCCGGGTCTTGGTTCGAATCTTGGTAGTCGATCTTGATACAAGGAAAGTTTGACCATCAGGCCGACGCACCGACGTCTAATTGGCTCCGCGGTCAACGCGAATCACTCGCTTGCTTGTGCAATTCCCGTCCCCTGACACCGCGCGCACCTCGATCAGGTGAGAACCAACGGGAAGGAGCGCCGGCAGCATACCGCGCCACATGTGCGGCGTGACGTGGGGCTTGGGCAGGTCGGTCCATGTGCGATCCGAAAGCGATTCCTCGCGTCGTTTTTCTCGCAGGAAAGCGGGGTCCGCAATCGTGATCCTCTCCATCGGCACCCACTCGCCCTTTCCGACTCGCATCGATACCTCAGTGGCCTGCGAACCGTTAAAGACATTGGCCATGACAACGGTGCTGACCAACGCCATCTGGTCGACCGCTTCGGGCGCGTAGACATTCATCTGGTAGTCGGCCGGTCGACTTGCTGCGCGAAACTCGAGCGAGTAGCGATGCCCGTCGAACTGCATGATGGTGTAGCCATTGGGACCGCCGTCACTCATCGTCGCGTGCGGGATGCCTCGCTCGTCCTTTTGACCACGCCACCAACTACCACAGACGGTCACATTCACAATGTGGTGGTGAGGTTTCGGTCCCCGCCACCCGTCCGCTTTGTCGATCAGCCGGTGTTCCATGTAGTGCGTGTGGGCGGAAATCGAGACGGTGGCGGGACGCTTCTCAATCAAGCGATAAAGCTCTTGCCGGTCCTGCACATCGGTCAAGGGGATGTGCATCATCAGCACAACGAGTTGATCCTCGGGAATCAACTCCAAATCGCGTCGGATGAACGCCATCTGGCTTTCTCCCAGGCCACCGTGATAGTGGGCGTTCTCGCCGTCTTTGGCGCCGTACCACGTCACGTCATCGAGGACCAGAAAATGGGCGGGACCGTAGTCGAAGGAGTAGTAGGGCGGCCCATAGATCCGTTCGAACGTTTCGTCACTCAGCGCATCGTTAGGTGCGTCGAGATTCAAATCGTGGTTGCCGATCACGTTGTACCAGGGGATTCCGATCAAGGCGATCGCCTGATTCAACGGTTCCATGACGGACAAGTCATCAAACACGATGTCGCCAAGGGTGACACCGAACGCAGCGTCATGAGCAATCTCGGCGATGATCTGTTCAATCACGTCATGGGCAATGTACTCGACCTCGGCCAGGTCGCGCGGCTGCGGATCCCCGAACATGATCGCCTTAAACCGTTCCGGCTCCGGCCGACGTCGGAGCGGAAAGTCAATTGACTCCGGCAACGGTCCCGTGGGTTCGACGCCGGCAAACTTGGCCGTGGCGGGCGAGCCAGCCGGCTTGTGGATGTAATGGAACTGCGGCAGGTTGTCTTTGCTCAGCGGCGTCATCCAATCGCGCGGCTTGATCACAAACACGATTTCGTCGTCGTCGACCGGAAGCGAGTATCTGCCCTCGGCATCGGTCAACACAATCGACTCCCCGTTGCTGACGCGGATGCCGGCGATTCCCGCTTCCTCCGGATCGCGGCGGCGATTGTTGTTCACATCCTCGTAGACCACGCCCTTGGCAGTCGCCGACTTCGCGGCATGGCGATCGTGCCCCGCCGAGTGCTCATGCGGCCCGTGGGCCGAGACACTGGAAAGAAACGAGGCGTTGGAAAGAAAGCCGAGCAATAACCAAGGCGATAGCCAGGAATTTAGCCGGTACTTCGATCGGTTCATGGCAAACAAATCTAGTCAGTCAAGGGTCGACCCGACCATCCAGTCAGGACGGTCAACGGTGGGACATTGGGAAGGCGGAATACGGCGGAGGGGTAACCGGTTTCAGCCCCCAAGTGTAATCGATCGAGAGTTTACTCCGAGCGGTTTCGGAATACAGGTCCGCGTCCGCGGAACGATTCCCCGCCGATCCCAAAACCTTCATCCGCCAAAACGGCGGGCACCCCAGAGTTGATTCCGACTTGGCGGGACCAATCCAGGCTGGCTTGGATTGCGGTAGAGGAGTTCGTGGACCCAATCCCGGTTACGATCCAGCAACTCCGATTCAAACCGCCGGTCCCGCTCGTAGTGCCAATCGCGGTGATCCGGGACAAGGTCTTCGTGGTAAGGCCAGGGATCAAAAGGCTCGTAACCAAGCGCGTCGATGAGCTTGGACGAGTCAAGGGTAACGTTGCCGGCCCGAGGTGGCACCGGCCCCGCATCGAGCCGGGGGCAACCCTTGAGCAGATCGGGAGAAAACCCACCCACGACATTAACGATCTGGGCAATCTCGAACAGACTCAATTGACGTGGTCCCCCCGCGTGATAGATCCCGCTTCGATGGCAAGTCATCAACTCGTGAAATAGTCGATTCATGCAATCGGTGTACTTCGGCGTTCGCACCTCGTCAAAGTAGAGCGTCGCCGGTTTGTTTTGCTTGAAACGTGAGGCGATCCAGTCGATCGCTCCGGCGTGCCCGTTGAAGCTGATCCCCATCGGCAGCGAGATGCGAAGGGTGCAGGCTTCCGGCGTTACGCGGGACACGATCCGCTCCGCCTCAACCATGGTGGCCCCGTAGACCGTAACCGGATCGGTTGGATCCGTTTCCACGTACTTACCCTCTTTGCGCCCGGCAAAAACAAGATCAATCGAGAGGTGAATGACCCTGGCGCCGTGCCGCCGGGCCCGCCGCATTACATTCTCGGTGCTGACCACGTTGACGCGTCGAGCCATGGCCGGGTCCAACTCGCACGACTTAAGGCGACAACTGCCAGCAGAATTGAGCACGCTGGCGAAACGGTACTCGTCCCACAGTCGCCGCAACGAAGCCTCGTCCTGGAGATCACAGGCGACAATCCCCTCTCCCTTCAATGGCCACATCGAAGGCTGGCGAACCCCGACCACCCTTTCGCCATACCGAGCGCGAAAGTAATGAAAGGCATTGTACCCAGGCACGCCTGCGATACCTGTGACCAACATCGGAAGGGGTGGCTGAATCATCGGCGATCTATCTTCGGGAATTGACGCATCGCGTCGAGCGGGATCCCGTCAAAGGGCGACATTTCAAAAGGCGACATTTCAAAAGGCGACGCCGAGAGCGGGTACCGCCCCAGCGAACCAGCGACCCGAGACCAGCGAACCAGCGAACCAGCGAACCAGCGACCCGAGACCCGTTGAATGCCCCCCGGGGCCATTCCCTCGGCCGCCTGCTCGGACTCCAGGACCGTTTGTTCGAGACGATTGTTGTAACCGGGGCAACCGGAAGGAGAGAAGACCAAGCCACCGGCCGTCGACGGGCGTTTTGGCTCGTCGGAGGAATGCCACGAGGTATGGATTGAATAGCCAGTTTTCAGTTTTAACGGTAGCAGTACGATGAATGACCCATCCACTGATCGCTCGACGCCCAAGCGACGCAAAGAAAAGCGGTTCCAAGTCGAATCCGAACGACTTCGCTGTCGGACCACCTCCGACGAACCGGGCAATGACCACGTTTCCGAGGGAATTACCGTCGACATCTCCCCATCGGGCATGCGAGTGCTGACGCAGGGCGATTTCCAGAGCGGACAACCAATCCGGACGGAATTGCTCACCAATCGCAGCCACGGAATCTACCGGGGAAACATCCGACGGGTCGAGCCTTGGGTGGGGGGCCAGGTGATCCTCGGCTGCAGTCTCCGGGACACGATCCCCAAGCGAGTCCTGCACGAACTCGCGTCGGAAGGGATCATCAATCGTCGCAACGACGGTCGCTTCAGTATCTCGCATCCGGCCAAGGTTAGCTGGCCCTTGTCCGCCGACGAGCTCGACGTCGAACTGCAGGATTACTCTTCGGGTGGAATGAAGGTTCGCTCCTGCATCCCGATTCCCGCTAACGTACGACTGCGTTTCCGATTCCAATCGAGCGGGCAAGAAGTGATTGTCGAATCCAAGCTTGCCTGGGCTCACCATTTCGACGGAGATTGGGTGTCGGGCGTGACGTTTACTCAACGCGATGCGCCTTCCGTTATGGCAGAAACTCTCGCCAACGAGCCATTGGCTGGCGGTTCGTCGGCAACAAGCTCCACCAAGCTTCGGCAATTGTTGGCGATGCTTACGTTGTAAGCCGTCTTTGTAAACGTTTGGTGATATCGATGTGATGCCGGAACGCGAGGGCTCCGACTTCTCGCAAGTTGGGCGTTCAATCACGAAACGTCAAAGCAGACGAAGCGTCAAAGCACAGGTTTGTTGTCAGGGCGACGGTGCTTGCGTCGTCCGCTGGCCCCGCGTTGACAACCAAACCAGCGCGGCCCCCATGGCAACCATCATCCCCGCGATGGCAAGCCAGTGTGGCGGCAAATGCGCCTGGTTGTCGAAGCCTTCGCCCAGAAAATTCAGCTTCTCGGCGTAGTACAGCACCAAGTTCAGCAGCCCGTTGTGAACAAAGTGGATGATCATCCCGGGCAACACACTGCCGCTTCGGTAGGCCACCCAACCGATGATCAACCCCATCAGCGTTGAGGGAATGAAGCGTTCAAGCAGCAGCGCATTTCCGGTCAGCACGTGGAACAATCCGAAGAGCGACGCGGTAATCAGAATGGTCCGCGTGGGCGTCAGCGCATCCTCGAGTGCCGAGAACAGGTAGCCCCGAAAACAGAGCTCTTCGATGACCGCCGGCGTGAGGGCGAAAACCGCTAAGAGCAGCCAAGGAGACGCCTGCCGCATCTTTTCGATCATTTGCTGCGCCTGGCTGATCTGATCTTCACCGAGCCCGCCAATCCCAATGGCATCAGCAACGACGAAAGCTTCATGCGCTATCGTCCAACTGCCCAGACCAAGCAGCACCGCCCCCAGATAACAAACCGCACGAACACGGTGGACTCGATAGGTACTGAGCAAGCGATTGCGACCGAGGTACGCGGCCAGCAGCGGTACCAGCCCGAAGGTAAAGATCAGCGCCGCCGCATTGAACAACAACTGGGCTTCGACTGAAACGACCTCGCTGAAATGCTGCAGGAACTTCATCAGGCCGTTGGAGACGACAAAATAAATGGGTACCAGCAAGGCCAACATCAAGGCTGCCGATTGCGGGCTGGGATGACTCGAAGCGAGGCGAGGCCGATGGAACAGCGAACCAATCGACTTTTCGCTCGTCCGCGTCACCGCATCGCTGCCGAATAGTTTCGCCGCAATCGAAAGTGCCGCCGCCGCGTACGCAATCGTGCTGACCACCGCGGCGAGCGCTCCGGCTGGATCGACGGATCCCGACAGCACATCACGGGCCAGCAGCACGATGTTGACCAACGGAACAATCGCCATCGCACCGGATAGGGTCGCCCCCGGCATCAAGGACAACATTGCCGGAGTCAAAGACAGCAACATGACGGGAATCAAGTACGCCTGAGCCTCTTTGAAGGAACGCGCGAAGCTGGTCAGGGAAAGCAGCAGGGCCGAAAAGAAGCCGCTGAAGAGAACCAGCAATCCCAGGATTCGTAAGATGGCAATCCAAGGGACTCCCGCGTCACCGGTCAGGATCCCCAATAGTCCGCCCGCCCAAAGGGTTGTGAACATCCCAACCAGATTTGCCAGGGCGGTAAACAGGGCAACGACCACGACCGCAAAGTACTTGGCGATCAACACGTAGCCGCGTGGCACGGGCGACGCCATCACCGATTCCATCGTGCCCCGCTCGCGCTCGCCCGCGGTCAGGTCGATTGCCGGATAAACCGCTCCGGTAATCGTCATCAAGACCAACACGAGAGGCACGATGGTTGCCAACATGTCCCCTTTTTTCGCCTCGCCAACGTCCTCGACTTTGACGATGACCGGAGGCGGATAGCCGGGTAATGCACGGCGCACCACAATTTGCGCATCGGCCAACTCCAGCCACTGCAATCGTTCCACCAGCACCCGTCGGGCCGCCTCGCTGGTAGTGTCGCCTCGATACGAATAGATCGTCGCCGTTGGCGTCCGCGTGCCGGGTCGATCAATCTTGACACCGATATCCACTTCGTTGCGGGCGACTGCTTGCTCGGCTGTCCCGTCGGCGGCGACGGTGACGAGGAACTTGGCGAGGCGATCGCCACTACTTTGCCGAATCGCCTGGGGCGGTACGCTGCGAGGGTCGCCCAGCCAAGCATCCAATTGACTCGCTTCGCCATCGGATGCCACACAAACCGTGTAGCCGCTGGTCGCGGCGCTCGAAGCGAGCAGGAACCGATTGAGCGCCATGCTCAGGATTGGATAGACGAGCAATGGCATCAGCAACAGCGTGACGATCGTCCGACGATCGCGAATCGTCTCTTTCAACTCTTTCTGAAACAGCCGCACCAGCCGGCTCCAGGGGAATTGCCGGTGATGTCGCCTTGCCTCATGCTTCGACGGAGTTGCCTCTGCCACGTGCTCAACTCCGCATCAAGTCGACGAACATTTCGACCAAGTGTTCACAACCGCTCGACCTTTGCAATTCGGCGAGCGTTCCCTCGTGCGTCAACCGACCGCGATGCAGCAACCCGAATCGATCGCAGAGACGTTCCGCTTCATCCAAGCGATGCGTGCAAACAACGACCGCCTTGCCAAGCTCGCGGAGGTGTTCAATGTAGTCAAAGATCGTCTGTACGCCGACCACATCGAGCCCCCTTGTCGGTTCGTCGAGCAGCATCACGGGGGGGTCGTGAATCAATCCGCGCACTAGGGTCACGCGTTGACGCTGGCCGGTGCTCAACGTTCCGGCGCGGCGATCGAGCAAATCCGAGATCGACATCACTCGCGCCAATTCCTCCGAGCGGGTCTCGGCGATTTGCGGATCCACCCCATAGAGATCCCCAAAGTAGAGCAACATCTCACGGACGCTCAGCCAAGGATAAACGCCGTCACTTGCCGATACGAATCCCAATCGAGATTTGACGGCGATCGGATCATTGGCCGTCCGCACACCGTTGACCTCGGCATACCCCGAGTCGGGAACCAACAATCCCAAAATCATTCTCAACGTCGTCGTCTTCCCGGCGCCGTTGGGTCCAAGTAGACCGTAGACTTCGCTGGCTCGAACTTGAAATGAAAGTCTGTCGACGGCGCAGACGGTCCCTTCGTCCAGCGGAAAAGTCTTGGTCAGCGAGTCGACGATTAGCATGCTGGATTGGTACGTTCGGACCGGGACATAATCATGGGGACCAGATTGCCGTCAGTTGCGGCACGGCGCCGCTGATGCGTTGCCGACGCTGCAACAATTCACACCGCTCGCTCGGCTAGCTCAGCCGATTCGGGGCTTGCCCCATGAGGCCAGGGCAACCGGCACACTCCCCATTGACCGCAGTTCTCGTCGACAGCGACTTCGATCCAATTCAAATGGTCGGCGAACTTGTCCCGCGTTCGCTCGATCACACGTTCGGCAATCACCCGGGCAATTTCCTCGGCCGTCGTGTTGATCACCGGAAGAATGACGCAGTCTTCGTTCGGGAAAACCCAGCGGCGGTCCCGAAATCGAGCCGTCGTCTCTCGGTCATCGCTACTCACGCGGATCTCCTCGTGGTCTCGGGGCAAGATCACGTGATGGTCCAACGCGGTGGTCTCGGCGAGCACTGCATCGCGAAGAGCGATGAAGTCGACCACGTAGCGATTCTCGTCCAAGGGCCCTTCGACGCTCGCCCGCACGCCATAGTTGTGGCCGTGGATCCGTTCACAAATGTCACCCGCGAAGGTGATGAAGTGTGCCGCAGAAAAGACGAATTGCTGCTTGGTAACGTCAACGCGGAAACTAGCCTGATTCATGTTCGGTCGGCTTACTGAAGGAAGTCGGAGGGGATCGAAGGAGGAGATAGAGACCGGCCACAATCAAGTCAGCCGTTGTTCCTGGATTCAGCCGGTGTTCCGAGTCACGCAGCAAGGCATCAAGCTGTTCGTAGCTCGCGGGATCGTCTAGGTCGACGGCGCGGGCCAGCGTTTGGACGTGGGCGGCTTCGGCCTCTCCATTCTTACGGGTGATCAAGCTGTCAGGATCGGCGGCCAGCATTTTCACGTGGGCCCGACAAATTCCCTGCAATAAATCACCCGCACGGGCGATCGATTCGAGCAGTACGGCGGTGACTTGATCAAGGACGTCGGCGAAACCGTTCGCGTACTGGCGGGCGATCCGATCCCGGCCGGCGGCCGATTTCATCGCGGCGACCAGATCGACGGGGGCCTCGTCGTCATGAACGTCCATCGCTTCGACCCGCCCAAGACCGCCCGCCGACGCGCCCCGAATGGCGCGATAAACGTTTCGTCCGTCGGTTTCATCGAAGTCGCGAAGCTGGCGAGCAATCGCGTCCCTCCAGCCCGCCGAACTACGTTGCGGGGAATTGAGTTTCCCGCTCGAACGTTCGAGATTCCGATCGGCACCAACCAGAGGACCGAGCAGCAGGACAATCCCCAGATTGACATTGCCGGGGCACTTCAGGGCCGTCTGCTCGATCGCTTCGAGCATGCACTCGCTCACGCGTTGTGCCCGCGAGAAACAGCGAGCGGTGATCTCGGCGGCGGTCACGAAGTCTGGATGCGACAGGTCATTGAAAGGACGACCGGGAAAGACGTTGCCCGGCTTCGGAGCGGTCGCCTCCAACACGCACGCCCATCGAATCGCATCACTCGGGCGGGTCGACAAACACCGGAACCGACCGAGTCGATCAACCATCGTCACCACGCCGGCAGGCCATCGTTTTCCCATCCCCTGGGCTAGATTCACCCCGGGTCTCGGAATGTCCACTCGGGGCGGCAGAACGCGGCGGATTCGCGACCGCTGCGCCATGCCGTTCGCAAGCAGCTTGACCTCCGCCGAGAAATGTCGCGATCCCCTGCAGCGTCTCGTCCGCTGCGTCCTCCATCACGTAGTGACCGGCATCGGAGATTTCCAATGTTTCGGCGGCGGGCCACGCCCGTTGAAATCGCCGCAAGCAATCGGGGCGAAAGCACCAATCCTTCATGCCCCAGACCAGCAAAGCGGGGAGCTCTCTTAGTTCGACCAGCCGCGCGTCCAGGGCCTGAAGCACGTCGTAGGTGGGATGCCGCCTGCTCATCGGAATGTCCCGCACGAAGGCATCGATCGCCACGCGATTGGCCCAGGAGTCGTAGGGGGCGAGCAATCCACGAGCAACATCCTTGTCCATTGATTGCCGCGACATCGCCATCGATACCGCTGCCCGGGCAAACAGATTGAGCCCGCGAACGGCAATCGTGCCCAGCAAAGGCGTTCGGCAAGCAGCGATCCGCCACGGCACGTAGGGCGGCGGGAACGCCCCGGTGTTCAACAGCATGATGCGGGCAAATCGATCCCGACGCTCAAGCAACGCCGAGAGCCCAATCGCACCGCCCCAATCGTGGGCCAACAAATTGATCCGCTGCAAATCCAATCGATCGATCAACGTGAGCAGGTTGTCGCGATGAGCAGCAAGCGTGTAAGGGAATTGCCCGCGGGGCGGCTTGTCACTGCGGCCACATCCGACGTGATCAACCGCGATCACCCGAAATCGAGGCGAGAAGCGTTCGATCACGCGGCGCCAGTAAATGCTCCACGTGGGATTTCCGTGAACACAGAGGATCGTCTCGGGACTCGACAACGCATCATCCTTTCCGCGACTTGTCGGACCTTCATCGAGGAACCGCAACCGGTGCCCGGAGACGATAATCTCGTGGGAACGATAGGGAAGCAAATCGGCTGCGATCGGATCAGTCATTCGCGAAGTTTCGCCGATTGGACGGCGAGTTGCGAGGGGCGGATCGATGATGTCGAGAGAAGGGCGAAAAACGAAGTGGGAGGGCGGTTTGTCCGGTTCCCCCGCGAACTTCGGCACTTTTTTCTCAGAGCTTCTCTCGTTGGCGACCAAGAACGGGGGTTAGGATACGAATCTGCGGGGGAATACTTCGACAGGGGGAAGGGAAAGATGGATTGGCGCGAGTTCTTTCTGAATCCGGCGGTGGTTTGGGTCTTGGTACCATTGGGCGCGATTTTGGTCGGCGGCATTCAAGCGTTGGTCAAGATGTACTTCACCCACCAAGAACGGATCTCGATGATTGAACAGGGGATTCATCCCGACCAATATCGAGGCGACGAATCAGACAAGCCCGAAGAGTGGTGCTAATCCGCCCTCGTGGTCGAGCCGGTCCCCCAGCCTCGAACCGAAGCAGTCCCTCAGCCTGAGGACACGCTGGGCTACAGCCGTAGTCGAGTCTGTCCCCAGACTCGAACCGAAGCTGACTGCCGGCTCAAACCACCATGGCCGTGATCGCAGCCATCACCAGCACCGGGATTGCCGCTTGCCTCAGCCTCACGGCCGTGGGCTGTCGCAGACGAATCCAAGCGGAAGGCACGACGAATCGAAGCTGTCGCGTGCCGTCAAACGTCAAGTCAGGATCAGACGACGTGCAAGCATCCGTCTTCGACTTCCAGCGCAGCACGGGGCAGAGATGGGCCCATCCGGCAAATGCCAACGCGGCGGTCAATCCGATAAGTGTCGCCAATAGAACAGCGTGGCCTGGTTTCGCCGCCGGAGCGAGTTGACCAAAGACAATTGGCGGGGGGACTTCCAGTGCCCTGCGACTGCGGCGAACCTCCTCCATTTTGGCCACCGCCTGGCGAGCCGCATCGGCCTGTTCAAGCCAAAAGGCGTGTTCGGCGCGACGTTCGCGTTCCGCTTCCTTGAAGTCCGGGGCGTTCGGCATGGTTCGAAACGAAACCGTTCGGGTCGTCGAGGCACGGTCGGTCTCGTCTGTTTTGGCGGTCCGGCCCGCGTAGAACTCAGCAAGTTCGGCCCGCCAGCGAGCGAGGGCCAATCGAGTTTCCTGTCCCGCCTTGGCCCATTTCTCTAAGCTTAATCGTAGTTTGGCGAGCTTCGGATCGTTCTCCGACAGCGAAAACTGCCGCAGCGTTCCGTCCGGCTGTCGCAACTGCACCCATTGACGTCGGCCCGAGTCCGGCCATTGTGAGATCGAGATCACAGCCACCGCAAAGGCGACCAGCAGAAAATCGTGAACCGGCAAACGTCGGCTCGGCGCGATCATGCGTGTCTCCCTGGAGCTTGAATCGATAGCGGTCCCGCCAACAGAGGTTGCAGTACCGCTAGATGTGAACTATCGGAAAACCACGCCTGGGCTGACCAGTCGATTCGTGCAGGCTCGGCGATTTGTACCGGTGATTTCGATTGCGACGACCCCATCCCCCCCACCTCCGATCTCCAAATCATGTTTCACATCAAGATTTGTGGTATCCGCCGCTGCGAAGAGGTGGCTGCGGTTGCTGCGGCTGGAGCCGACGCGATTGGGTTGAACTTCTTTCCGCCCAGCATTCGATTCGTCGAGCCAAGCGCCCCGAGCACGATCGAGCTTTCGCGTTTCGCAAACGACAAGCGAATCATGCGAGTCGGCGTGTTTGTGAATCGATCGCTGGAGGAGATCGTTGAGATTGCCGACACCGTTGGCCTTGACGCGGTGCAGCTCCACGGCGACGAGACCGTCGACTTCACTACTGGCTTGATCGATCGGTTGTCCCTTCGCGTGATTCGAGCGATCAAACTGCCGACGGGGCCTTTGGATCCGCAGCACATTGAAGCTGCCGCCGCCCGTTGGGTCGAGCTTGGATGCCACCCTCTACTGGACGCCCAGGCTGGGGCCGAGCACGGAGGAAGCGGTAAGACGCTCGATTGGGACGCGGTCGGACAATGGAAGCGGGACTTTCAACCCGAGTCATTCACGCTCGCCGGAGGGCTCAACCCGGGAAACGTGGGAGAGGCGATGGAGCGTTCGGGAGCCTCCAGTGTCGACACCGCGAGCGGCGTGGAACAACCTCGGGGAGAGAAACAACCGGAGCTAATTCGAGCCTTCGTGAAGGCTTGCCGGTGAAAGCAGACCGATCTTCGTGATCGGGCTACTTCGTCAGAATCAGCTTACCCTGACGGGTCTTGCGCAGCCGATAGAGCTGGCCGTCGTTGTCAATCCAGACTTCGTCGCCACAGCGCGAGATTTCTTGAAAACTGACGATCTTCGGCAGTAGCGAGGCATCTGGCTGGGCCGGATCGGTCATCGGTCGGTCGGGTTGGGACTCGCTCATCGAGTGAAACCGTCGGTGGAGCAGGGGTCGAAAAAATTTGGGCCATCACCACCATTGCATTCTTGTGTGAACCGACCACCAACGCAATACTCTAATGAGAATGATTCGCAGTATCGTCATTCGCCGACCACGCAGCCAGCCAAGCCGTTTCCGTAATGAAACAGCCGGGACTTGAGGCAACTCGCCGTTCCCCAGGTTCCTTCGCCAGCCACGCATCGGTTCGTTCCCGCCAAGTCCCCCCGCCGCCCCTGGGTGTTGCCGGGAGGCCTTCGCGCCGACCCGTTCGTTGCCAAATGGCAAAGGAGTCTCCCTATGCGTTTTCGACGCCCCAACCCCCTGGCAGCCAATCGCCTGGCACCCGATCGCTCCCTGGCACCCAACCCTCTGGAACCTAACCGCCGCGTCCCCCCGTCCCTAGTGTCGTCGTCCC
>JARFQX010000282.1 GCA_029287555.1 Rubripirellula sp.
GTTCCGACTGCGTGTGAGGTCGCCACCGGGATGCATCTCCGCGAAGAAGCGAAGGACGCTCGCCCCCCGCATGTGACGCGGCAGCCTTGCATCCCCCGGCAGGTACGCAACCGACCGTCGCACGCCTACGCCGTCGATCCGGGGGTCAAGGCCGTCAATTTCACAGCGTCCGGAGGAGGGCCGAAGGAATCCAAGCAGCAAACGAATCAGCGTCGTCTTGCCTGCGCCGTTGGGGCCGAGTAAACCGAAGATCTCACCGCGCCGTACGCCGAGCGTGCAGTCCGCCAGCGCGGCAAAATCACCATATCGCTTGGTCAGATCCCATGTCTGAACCAGGCATGTCGATTCGGCAACGATACCTGCATCGGTGGGACGATTGGCCACGGGTTGGTTCGCAAGGAGGGAAGGATGATTCAAGACACTGCGAACGGGGACAGTGAGGGAGTTTCAATCGACATACGTGAAGATACTATTTGGCTCGGTCAAATGGGTATCCCCGCAGTCGTGGAGCTGCCTTCCCCGAAGCTTCCCGGTTTGCCGATTCACTCCGCTGTCCAAAATGGACCTTCGCCAGTACACGAAAAACCGATGTTCCGAACCAAGCCGGTCCGAATTGTGACACAATGATGCCGAAGTATTGATTGGCCATAGGCAAAGCGGTCCCATCGTGTCGCTCGCATGGTGAAATCGGGTTCCGGGCGTATCGCAGGAGCCTACTTCGATGATGCGTTGTCTTCTCCTAGCGTGAGTAATCTTCTCCATGACTGATTCCGACCTGGAGCCCCAAGCGGCTTCCGCGCCGATTCAGGTGCTGCCGAGTGGTTTCCGATTCGCCGGCGTTTATTGTGGGATCAAGCCAAGCCGAAAGCTCGATCTTTCGCTGGTTGTATGCGACCAGGAAGTCCAAGCCGCCGGGGTCTACACACAGAACCAGATCGTCGCGCCGCCCGTGTTGCTCTGCCGCGACAGAACCCCTTCTTCAACGATCCGCGCGGTGGTCACCAATAGCGGGAATGCCAACGCGTGCACGGGTGAGATGGGAAAAGAGGATGCCCAAGAGATGACGGAGCAGGTGGCCTCTCGCGTTGGCTGCGATCCTTCGCAGGTGCTGGTAATGAGCACCGGTGTGATTGGTCAGCGGTTACCGATGGACCGAGTTCGCCAGGGAATCGATGCCGCCTACGAGAAACTCGATTCGCGGCTCGAGGCCTTTCGGCTCGCGGCCGACGCAATCTGCACCACCGACCAATCTCAGAAAGTTGCCTTTATATCTTTCGCGTTCGGCGACCGCGTGTATCGGCTTGCCGCGATGGCGAAAGGCGCGGGGATGATCGCGCCAAACTTGGCGACCATGCTCGCCTTGGTCCTGACGGATGCTCCCTTGACACGTGACCAGGTTGCCACCGCGCTGACCGAGGCGGCCAAGCAGAGCTTTAACCGCATCAGTGTCGATGGCCACACGAGTACCAACGATACGATGTTGCTGCTGGCAAGCGGTCGCGGCACGCCGCTGGAAGGTCCCGCCCTGTTCTGCTTTCAAAGTGTGCTCAATTCGCTTTCCATCGATCTGGCGAAGCTGATTGTCGCCGATGGCGAGGGGGCCACCCACGTGATGGCGATTCGCGTTGAAGGTGCCGCGAGTGATGACGACGCCGAAGTGATCGCCAGGACGGTTGGGGCCAGCCCCCTGGTGAAGACCGCGATCACCGGGGGCGATCCCAATTGGGGGCGGATCGTCTCGGCAGCCGGTTACGCCCAGGCCACGATCGTGCCGGAGAAAACCTGCTTGAAGGTTTGTGGTGAGACGATCTACGATTGCGGCACACCCTTGTCATTTGACGCGGCCAATTTGAGCCGGCAAATGAAACGCTCACCCGAAGTCTCCATCGAACTCCGAGTCGGCGACGGTCCGGGTGAGGCGACTTTCTGGGCCAGCGATCTGACAACCGACTACGTGCGTTTCAATTCGGAGTACACGACGTAGTTGGTCGCCGCTACCGCAGGCACCTTGACTCGGCCGCAATTCGCCGGGCTGCGGCCTCACAGCCATCACCTTGCGCCCCCGACGGGCTGAAGAGTGATTCGCCACGAATTTGCACGAATAGCCGCGAACGAGTGGAAGAAAGGCGCCCGGAGGTGAATCGCTCCCTTGGCGTGTCCACAGAAAAAGAGTCAGACGTCAAAACATTGGCCACGAATTTGCGCGAATGGACACGAACGAAAAGAGGCAGACGTCGAATGGGTCTCGGCGGAGGAAGGAGTCAGGCACCAATGGCGAAAACGCTCAAACCTCCACGTCTTAGAGTCGCGTGTTGAGTTGCCCGCGCAAACGCTCGACCACATCGGTACGGTCGTTGGCGAGGTTCACGGTTTCGCCTTGGTCCGATTGGTGGTCGTAGAGTTCGGCGTGGCCGTCCCCGTGTACGATCAACCGGTAGCGGTCGGTGCGGATCGATTGGGCGCGCCGCGTGTAGGAGATTGCCGAGTGGCCTGCCGCCCGCGGATTCTCCAAAATCGGTCGCAAGGTTGTGCCCGCGACAAACGACGGGACGGGAAGGCCGGCCAGATCGCAAAGAGTGGGATACAGGTCGAGTGTTTCGACAATCGATTCGCTCGCCTCACCCGGTCTTGGCAGTCCTTCATATCGGATGATCAGCGGGGATCGCAGCGATTCTTCAAACAGGGCGTGTTTGCCCCAGATCGCGTGCTCGCCCAAGTGCCATCCGTGGTCGCCCCATAGCACGACGATCGTATCGTCCGCAATTTCCATCGCTTGCAAACTCTGCATGACTCGACCGACTTGGGCATCCGCGTAAGTGACACAGGCGGCATAGTGACGACGAACCTCGTCCGCAAACTTGGGATCTTTGTTCGGGTCCTTTCCCCATCGGTTGTATTTCATGAACTCGCCGGAACCATGCCAGGTCGTTTTGCCAAGTGGCTTGTCCGGATGCTCGATCGCGGGCAGCTCGATACCGCGATAGGGCTTCATGTAGCGGGCCGGTGCACCAAAAGGTAGATGAGGACGAATGATTCCGATCGCGAGAAAGAAAGGACGTTCGTCGCTGGCTAGCACCTGCAATTGGTGCAAGGATTCGTCAATGGTCAAGCCATCCGGATAAATCGAGTCGTCTCCTCGCACAGATTGGAACACGTCCATCTCCGACGCCTTCACACGGATTTCTCCATGGGCCAGTCCATGCATGGCCCCGCGCGGATGCTGCCAAGGTCCCGACGGATGGAGGTGGCGGTCCCAGGCACCGGGCATTTCGATCTCGCCGGGGTCATCCCAGTCGGGACCGCCGCGTCCGCCCGGATGATGCGACACTTTACCAACGGAAACGGTCGTGTAACCGTGCTTGCGAAACCATTCTGGCAAGCTTGCCCCGACGTCTCCTTGTTTCATTCGTTTCGCGCGAGCGAACAGGGCACCATTGTCGGGCGGACCGTACTGTCCCGTTAACAGCGTGTAGCGCGATGCACCGCAAGTCGGCGCCTGGACATAGTGCCGATGAAAAGCTCGCCCCGCTGTTGCCAGAGCGTCAATGTTGGGAGACTCGATGTACGACCGTCCAAAGCACGACAACTCCGGTCGCAGGTCGTCCACGCAAATCAACAACACGTTGGGACGATCTGCTGCATCAGCGCGAAGCGCCGTGGGAAGGCCGATCGTCAACAGAGCGAGCACCATCGATCGCAGCATGGGCAGATTTACCTTAGGAGAGTAACGTTTCACGGAGCACGAGGACGATTCTCGCTCACCACGATGTGAATCGAGTCAAGGACGCCAGTCCCCAGTCGCTCTAGTCGATGTTCTCGAAATCTTCGAAGTCGTCCAACTCGTCATCGATCTCGTCATCCTCGTCCTCATCCGAGCTGCCCAATCCAAACTCGGCACTGATTTCATCCTCGATCTCGATTTCGTAGTCGTCTTCGAGCTCTTCTTCAAAATCATCGTCGAACTCGTCGTCGAAGTCATCTTCGTCGATGTCGTCGAACTCATCGAGCTCGTCGTCGTCATCCAGGTCGTCCTGAAATCCGCCACCGTCGCCCTCGTCGTCGGCGAAGCCGTCGTGGTCGTCCTCGTCCTCGTCGTCGTCCTCATCGTCATCCTCGTCGTCGTCATCGAGGTCGTCATCGTCAACCGCCGACGTCGGATCCGAGATCGGTGCGTGAGGTGCAGAGTCAAGGCCGGACGAACCCAAGGTCGGATCCGCTATGCCGGGCAGCGCCGGGTCGATAGACACGTGGGAAAGAACAGACATGGAGTACGGTTGGGTCCAAGGGAGGGAGTTCAGGATCAACAAATTATCAGCCAAGGCCGAGAAACGATTGAGCAAGCTCTGAATAACCCGCAAGCTGAGAGAGTTTATCGAGGCTGACCCGAGGCGAAACCCGACATCGCATGGGCAGGGCAACGCGGCGTCGGGTTTTTGAAAATGTCTTGTCGATCTCAATTCCGGGGCTGATCAGGAAGGATGTCCAGGAAGGCCAGGGGATATGCGAGACGGAGGAGATTCGGGGTGTTTTTCAAGAGTTTCGCGGTGGCAACGGTTTTGTCAACGCAAGGCTGCAGCGATTTCCGATCAAAAAACGTGGCAAGGTGTATCCCACCTGGTCCGACGCGAGAGCTGAGAACGGATTGACGTGTCTTACCATGTTCGATGCCTCGCTCGGACCTCAAGGGGTGGTCCGGCCGCACGGCGACCTTTCCCGCTGGTTGGCGGGACCGATTTTTGCTATCCCCCGACGGTCGGACAGGAAGTCGGGCCAACGAACGACGCGACCGATCCCAACGGGACGGGAGCCAAGCCCAGTCGGCGGGAGCCAAGCCCAGTCGGCGGGGGCCGATTGTCGTTGGCAAAACTGGCCGCAATCAGAGTAAAAAGGAGTGTTCGATAGATGAGAGTGTCACGATTCGCTCGACTCATTGCGTGGCTTGCATGGACCACCACGTTTGCCGGCTGTGCTCATCAGTATGGGCACATTCTAGCCAAGAACGATAAGGATTTGGTGGGCAGCCATTC
>JARFQX010000294.1 GCA_029287555.1 Rubripirellula sp.
ATTTTCTCAAGGTAAGATTGGATTCCATGTTTGAGGGCGTCCGGAACCTCCGTACAGGGAGACGCTGGCATTCCCTGTAGGCCGGCATCAAGGAGCGCAGCGACGCCGATCCGGCGATGGTTCTTGATCGGCGCCGAATCGGTGTTCGGTGCCGGATCTGTAGTCTGTAGTCTGTAGTCGGGCGCGTCCGGATACTCCGTGGCGAGATACGCTGGCATTCCCTGTAGTCCGGCATCAAGGCGCGCAGCGACGCCGATCCGGCGATGGTTCTTGATCGGCGCCGAATCGCTGTTCGGTGCCGGATCGGCGCTTCGCTTGATTCGGCCTACTTTGAACTCCCGGACACCCTCCGCGCCTTCGGCGTTGCCATGCGGGAGCAAGGTTCATCGAGACATGCGTGCACCAGGCGTCACCAGCGAATTGAACCGATCGACTGGCTCCGACGCCGTCCAGGCGATGCCGCGAAGCAACAGAATGCGAAACAGCGGATCGTCGAAGGTCCAACTGTAGTGACCCGGGATGCTAACAAAGACTCGGCCGCCAAATTGATCGGTGACCCACATCTGGGGCGTTGGCTGTCCATCCTCAACACTCGTGGCAAGCAAGGTGATCTTCTCGGGATCTCCACTCAATTTCCAATAGCTTTCGTCGTACAACTGCAAACGATCGAAGTTTCTGAGAATCGGATGCTGGCGGTTGTGCATTTCCAGTGTTAGCGGGCCATGCCGATACTTAATCGATCCGCCGCGTGAAGCCAGGCCGATTCGGCGAGCAAATTCGGCGGACCGGTCATCTCCGTTGACGGCCCAGTGGATGTAGACGGCCCCACCGCCGTGTCGTAGGTAAGCATCGAGTTTTGCCGGGCGCACCCCGCTGAAACTCCCTTTTTGAAAAAAGATGACGACGTCGGCCGCCGCCAACTGTTCATCGCTGGGAAAGTCCCGCGCGGTCGAAATGCGAAGCGATCGATCGGCCAAGAACAGTTGCTCCCAGGCTTGCTGCCACGCAGGGTAATCGTGTTCCCCCGGTCCATGATCTTTCCGTCCGTCGACCAGCACCAAGTTGAGCGGCCTGGGGCTCGCGTCCAGCGGGGCGGAACCCGCCAGTGCAACGGCCACTTCAGCCGATGTTCTGACCGGTGGCGCTTTGAGCGGCGAATCCAACGGCATCGACGGTGGCTGGGTTAAAAGGTAGGTCATCAGATCACGACGTTGTCCGGGATCAAGTTTGTCAATCAAACCCTTGGGCATGACCGACACCGACGCCGGTTGCATCGTTTCCACGCGCTGACGATCGATGCGATGCGACTTTCCTTGGTCGTCGCCTAGCATCAACTGTCCCGACTCGGTGCGGAGCACGCCCGTCAAGACGCGACCATCATCAAATGCAACCTGATGACCGATATAGTCAGGATTGATGGCGTAGCTCGGCTCGACGATGTCGCGAAAAACCGACGCATAATCGCGATGCACCAAGTTACCCAAATCGGGACCAATCGAATGTCCCGATTCGTTACCAAGGTGACACTTGGCGCAGCCGACTTCGTCTCCGTGGAACAACCGATAGCCGCGCCCCCAACTTCCTCCCTCCAACTCGGCGATCTTGACTTGCGGTTCGTCCGGGGTGGATCGCCGGTCCTCGTGGAGGTTCAGCCAGGGAACGAGAAAACGTCGAAGCGGAAGCGGTCGCTCGGTAGCATCCTCGTTGGTCGAAACCGAACAGAACAATCGCGCCGGCGTCTCGCCACCGGTCGGCAACGTCACGCTGAGTTGAATCGGGTCCATCACATTCGCCGGGCCGAAGAGCGAATGTGCGCGGCCATCTTGATCATGCTCGACCTCGACCCCCTCTCCCAACGCCAATTTTCCCGACGCTGACTGTCCCGGCACCAATTCGATCTCGAACGGATCTGGGCCTCGCAAAACCAAACGTGCGACTTCATCCGGCCATTCGTAATCAAGCTGGGAACCTGGCTGCACGGCAGGTCGAAGCACGTCACTTAAATCAACCTGCGTGGACAGAACGAGTTGCCCGGGCTCCTTCAATCGATCCCATAACGGCCGATGCAGGGAGCTATGCGAAAGCAATTCTCGGGAGACGGAAAGATCGACATGGGGGATCCACCCGGACCACGGCGCGACCGAGGATCCTTCAGCCGGATTCCAATCGACAGACACACCATGCATCGAATAACCCACATCAATCTGTCGATGCGCGTCGGCAAGCGAATCACCAGCAGACTTTCCATGTTCTTCTTCCTCGGCGTCGTCTACCGGGGCCGAGATGTCGGGCAGCGTGAGAGCGTAATGGACCGGGTCGACCATCTCTTCGGTGCGGACCATCAAGGTGCGCAAATCCTGCGACACCGAGACGCCAACGACGGGCAATTCCCATCGCGGGGCGACTTGCTGCCTCCGCACCACGGCATAGGGCGGCGATAGATTCTCGAAGCGATCGCCCGGTCGAACGAACTCGCCGTACTCGATGCGAACCTGGGAAGCCAGGTCACGCAGGGCCAGCGGATCGAGCGGTCGATCGAAGGCGATTCGCACTTCGCGAGCCGACTCGGCCCAGGTCGCCACGGGACGAGGCGTCTCGCCGCGTGTCATCTCGATGCGAAACAACTTGCCTGTTCCCGTCGGTCCAGTTCCCCAGTCCGGTGGACCACTATGACAGGCAACGACCAAGTCTCCATCTGGGGCCACGCACGCATCGACCGTCAACATCTGTAAACAAGCGATCAGCTGCGAATCGGCAACATAACCGGCATCCGTCCTAACAAGCTTTGTTCTCCAAATCTTGCCGCGGGACTCGCCACAAACAATGGCCTGGGAATGCCACCAATCGGGGCCAAAGACGGCGGCTCCCGAGACGGGCCCGTTGAACACCATGCCGCACGTCGATTGGTGCTGGGGAGCATAATCGAACGTCGATGGCTCGTCGATCACGCCCGGATTGTGACGTGGGTGCCGTGGAGGAAATCCAAAGTGCCTCCCCTCTCGAATGTGCAGCAATTCATCGAACGGATTGCCATTGGCCAGCCAGGTCGCACCTTCCTGTT
>JARFQX010000299.1 GCA_029287555.1 Rubripirellula sp.
GCGAGGCACCGACGACCAACTGACAAGCATCTGATTGGCGATTGTGCGGCGGATCTTGCTCATTCGCTCCGGACGAATGGGGCCGAAGTCATCCGACGCGGTGGCGTCTGGGGTGGCCGCCGGCTGCGCCGGTGCTGTCGCCGCGGGCTGAGCCGGTGTGGTTGTCGCCGCGGGCTGGGCAGCAGCAGGCGCTGGACCGGACGACGCGGCGGCCGCGCTCGCCTGGCCGGTACTGCGCACCACTGACAGCACGTCCTCTCGCGTGATCCGTCCGTTCTCGCCCGAGCCAACCACTCGACTGAGATCCACCCCGACTTCGCGGGCGAAACGACGGATCGCCGGCCCGGCTGGGATGATGACGGAAGGATCCCGGGGCTCCGTCGTCGCGGCAGGAGCTGGGGCGGGCGCTGCTGGTGGTGCCGGTGGCGCCGGCGCCGGCGGAGGGGCTGCCGCCGCGGGGGCCGGTTGCTGCGGCGGTTGTTGCTGGGACGGTTCTTGCCGGGACGGTGGTTCGGGTTGCTGGGCTGCCGGCTGCTCCGCGGGTTCCGCGGCCGGCTGCTCGGCCGGTGCCGGTGCGGCCGGTTCCGTGGGAGCCGATTCACTCGGGGCGGCCTCGGCTGATTCCACTTCCAGCAGAGCACCATCGATCGGCACCGTGTCGCCTTCGCTGACCAGCACCTTGATGACCTTCCCGCCAATCGAGGCGGGCACCGTCACGGTTGCCTTGTCGGTTTCCATCTCAACGATGTCTTGACCCGCTTCGATTACGTCGCCGACGTCTACAAAGACTTCCAGCACGTCACCAGATTCGATGCCGTCGCCAAGATCGGGTAGTTTTACTTCGGTACTCATACGATGAATCGGTCGTCGGTGAGCGTTGGTGGATTTAGGTCAAATCGCGGCCGACGGTGCCGCCGGCCAAGCTTCAAATTCGAAGTTTTTCAAGCGAAGTACGGATCGGCCTTTTCAGAGTCGTATCCCAACTCGCTGATGGCGTCCCGGACATCTTTCGCATCGAGGACACCGGACTTGGACAGACGGCTCAAGGCGGCAATCGTGATCGATTCCGCGTCGACCTCAAAGTGCCGCCTGAGGGCTTCGCGCGTCTCGCTCCGGCCCATTCCGTCGGTCCCAAGCACGTAGTAGTCGCCGGGAATCCATGGTGTCAATTGCTCGGCCAGTGCGCGAACGTAGTCGCTCGCTGCGATGAACGGTCCCTCGACTCCGTCCAACGCGTTCTCCAGGTAACTCTTGCGTGGTTGCTCGGTCGGGTGCAGCATGTTCCATCGATCACAAGCTCCCGCGTCGCGGCGAAGTTGGGTGTAACTGGTCACGCTCCACACATCGCTGGCGATATTGAACTTTTCCGCCAACAACTTTTGAGCGTCGAGCGCACAATTCAAGATCGCACCGCTGCCGAACAATTGGACGCGAGCACGCGGCGACTCCACATCCTGACTTCGGAAGCGATATATCCCTTTGATGATGCCTTCCTCGCAACCCTCCGGCATTTCCGGGTGATCGTACGGTTCATTCTCGCTCATCAAGTAGTAGATGCACTCTTCGCCATCCTGATACATCCGCTTGAGCCCTTCCATGATGATCACGACAACCTCGTAGGCGAAGGCGGGATCGTAGGACCGCACCGTCGGAAACGCGATGGCGTTGAGCAGGCTGTGACCATCTTGATGCTGCAGCCCTTCCCCATTGAGCGTCGTTCGCCCGGCGGTTGCACCGACTAGGAACCCCTTCGCTCGCATATCGGCCGCGGCCCAGATCAGGTCGCCGACCCGCTGGAAGCCAAACATGCTGTAGTAGATGTAGAAGGGGATCATGTTGATGCCGTGCAGACTGTAGGCAGTTCCCGCAGCGTTGAAACTGCTCATCGATCCCGCCTCAGTAATCCCCTCTTCCAGGATTTGACCGTCTTTGGCTTCCTTGTAGTACGTGATCTGCTCGGAATCGACCGGCTCGTACAGCTGGCCCGCGTGCGCGTAAATGCCGAACTGGCGAAACATCCCCTCCATCCCAAAGGTGCGGGATTCATCGGGCACGATTGGCACCATGTGCTTGCCAATCTTTTTGTCCCGACACAGCGCGATCAGCGTTTGTACGACCGCAAACGTCGTGCTGATGTTCTTGTTCTCGAGCTTCTTGATGACCTTGCGGTAATCGTCAATCGACGGCACTTCCATCGTGGGGTGCTCGGTCGGACGACTTGGAACGGCCCCGCCCAACGCTTCGCGCCGCTCCTTCAAATACTTCAGCTCGAGGCTATTGGCGGGCGGCTTATAGAACGGCGCCTTGCCAACTTCCTCGTCGCTAATCGGAATGCCGAATCGAGTTCGAAACTCAAGCAATTCCTCTTCATTCATCTTCTTCTGGTTGTGAGCGACATTGCGGCCCTCGCCCGCTTCGCCCAAACCATATCCCTTGACGGTCTTTGCCAGGATCACCGTGGGCTTTCCGTTTTGCAGCTCGGTCGCCGTCTTGTAGGCAGCGTAGACCTTTTCCGGATCGTGGCCGCCGCGTCGCATCTTCTCCAGCTTTTCGTCGCTGTAGTTCTCCACCAGCTTGAGAAGCTCGGGGTACTTGCCAAAGAAATGCTCGCGAATGTAGCTACCCGGCATGCCGGTGTACTTTTGGTACTGGCCGTCAACGACCTCATTCATTCGCTTGGCCAATAAACCGGTGGTGTCGCGGGCAAGCAGATGATCCCAGTCATCACCCCAAATTACCTTGATGACGTTCCATCCTGCCCCGAGGAAGATCGATTCAAGCTCTTGAATGATCTTGCCGTTGCCGCGGACCGGACCGTCGAGCCGTTGCAGATTACAGTTGATCACGAAGATCAGGTTGTCGAGCTTCTCTCTGGCGGCGAGGCCGATCGCACCCAACGTCTCCGGTTCATCGCACTCACCATCACCCAGGAAGGCCCACACGCGGCGACCGGAGGTGTCTTTCAAACCGCGGTCCATGAGGTATTCGTTGAATCTGGCCTGGTAGATCGCCATGATCGGTCCGAGTCCCATCGAAACGGTGGGGTATTCCCAGAAATCAGGCATCAGGTACGGATGCGGGTAACTCGATAAGCCTCGCACCGGCTGCAACTCGCGGCGAAAGTTTTCCAGGGTCTCTTCGGTCAGCCGACCTTCAAGAAAGGCGCGGCTGTACATCCCCGGCGATGCGTGGCCTTGAAAGTAGATCGCGTCGCCCGAGTAGCCATCTTCGCCGCGGCCGCGGAAAAAGTGGTTGTATCCGATCTCGTAGAGCGTCGCGCTCGATGCGAAGGTGCTGATGTGGCCGCCGACGCCTCCGCCACGATTGTTGGCGCGAACAACCATCGCCATCGCGTTCCATCGGACCATCGACTTGATCCGTCGCTCGATCTCCCGATTTCCTGGAAATGGTGGCTGATCCTTCAACGGGATCGTGTTGACATACCGCGTGCTGGTGTCTTCGGCCGATTGAATCCCCTCGCCAGCGGCGCGATCGCGCAGTTGGTCGATCAGAAAGCGGACTCGGTCCGGGCCTTTGCTCTTGAGGACATAGTCGAGCGAGGCTAGCCATTCCTCGGTCTCGGCGACATCAATATCGACATCGGCAACCCCTGGTTCGAGCTCCCCGATGTGCTGGTCCAACTCTGCCTTGGCA
>JARFQX010000306.1 GCA_029287555.1 Rubripirellula sp.
GATGTGTTGGGCCGTGTTGGAATCGGTCAGCACGCGAACCGTGCCACCGTTGGCGCGAAAGAAGATGCTGTCGGCGCAACCGGTTGCCCGCGTGCAGGCCCGGCGGGCTGGAAAAGTCTCGAGCACCTCGCCGCTGGCGTAGTCAAACTTGAATCCGTTCTCGGTCTTCTGGGGACCAGCCGCCCAAACACCATCTTCCCGAAGCACCAATTGCAAGTTACCGACGGGATTCGTCCAGGCAAGTTTCCCGTCCTTTGCCGATGCAACGACCATTTGCGATCGTTGCGGACCGGCGAAGAAAACGAAATCGTCGGTGCACTTCATGTAGCAAGTGGTCGCGTAGCCCGTGATGTAGTGCTGGGCCTTCTCGTTGTCGCCGATCGCTTCGAGTAAATCCTTGTCTTGATTCTTCCACAACAACTTCCCGGTGTAGCGATCGATCGCGGCGAGAAACTTGCCCGGGCAGTAACAGAAGATCTGGGTGTCGTTCATGCAGACCGCCCGGGCGTCTAGTAATTCATCATTGCGGTAATGCCAAATCTCTTCCTTGGTCTTCAAGTCGGTGGCGACGAGGGTTCTGCCGAAGCCGAACGAAGTACGAGGATCGTCGTAGTCATGACCTTCCCACATGCCCCATGGCCAATGCCCCAGTCCTCGTCGCACGGCCCGCTGCGTTTCGATTTGGACTTCGGGGTTACCCACCAGTGAGTAGAGGACACCGTCTCGCATCCCCATCCACTTCCAAACCGGTCCGTCACTGATCGACAGATCGGCCTTCAGCTCGTCGCGCAATTCGCCGGTTTCGCCGTCAATGATCTTGCAGGATTCATGATCACCCATGTAAAGCGCGTCGTCGGTTGCCACCATCGTGTTACGGTGCAGCATGAATCCGGGTGACAGATCGCGTCGCCACAGGATCGTGCCGTTAAACGCGTTGATGCACAACAGCGTATTGAGCATCTCGTTCTGATTGGCTTTGTGGGCGATGTGACCCATCGCCTTGTAGATCCGGCCATTGGCAATCACGCTTTGTTCCGGCATCGGGCTGAACATCGGGTAGCCAATGAATTGAGTGCGGAAACTGCCGCGAACAAGTTGGTCGTCCGATTGCGGGTTGTTATCGGGACCGTGATAGGGATGGGACCAATCGTCGGTCCCTTTCGGAACCGGTTTGACGATCTCTTTCGAACCGAGCCGCGCAACTCCACGAGGACGCAGCACCCGTAACACTTCCTCGGTTGGCAAATCGCCCGGCTTGATGCCAGCTGGACCGGCGTCATAAATCAAAACACGATCCGCGACGTTGTTTCCCATTTGAATGGCTCGAGCATCCGAGTGCTCGATAAACAACTGCCGTCCAAGCAGGTGCGATTGCGAGGCTGCCTCGCGGGCCTTGGTGGCTTGGAGTGCATCGTCGGTTTGGAAGTAGACGATGAACTCACTCGACTCGGCGAGATCGACCAGGAAGCTGACATCCTCGGTCGGCAATCCCATGACCGCGATAATCCCGCGATCGAGTTGGAGACGTTCCAACGCCTCGCGGGCTGATTCGCCCTTGGCGGTAAACGGGACAAGGGACGAAACCGCCAGCAACGCCAGGAAACATACGAACCGTCTCATTTTGACCTCTCGTCTAGCACGGGATCGATAGCGAGCACCCAGACGACGTTCATTCTAGTGAGGTTGAACGCCCGCGCACGAGTCTTCAGCCCGCGAAAAAGGGGCACGCCTTCGATTCGCCCCCCGACACCGACGAGACGGATCACGCCAGCGGACTCCGACTCGCGACTTCGCTTCGCTGGGCGGGCCCGGCGAAAGGCGAGCGGCCCGAATGATGAGAACCGTCGCCGGAGGATCTGCAAATCGCGTCACGGCATCAATCGCGCGCGTCACTTTGATAGACTGCCTGACGCTGCGAGGGGCATTTTCAGTCAACGATGAGACGGCTCCCCGCACGACGGCGTACGACCGACTCAAGGGTTCATCAAAAGGTGTTGCAATCATGCATGTCTCCACAACTTGGTCCTCGCCGTGGTTTAGTTCGGCGGTCATTCGGTCCGCGGTGCTTGTTGGGGTCGCCGTGGCCTTGAGCCAAGGGGACGCGCGTGGCCAAGAGGGCGCGCGAATGGAATCGCGTCATGTCGCCGAGTTGCGCTACGTCACCTCGGCGCAAATCTCTCCGGACGGCAAACACATTGCCTATCGTGTTTCGGTGCCGCGACGGCCGATCGAGGACAGTGATGGACCGGCTTGGTCGCACTTGTATGTGGCGAATGTGGCCACGGGAAGCCAGCGCCCATTTGTCGTCGGCGAGGTGTCGGTCGGCGCGCCCGTGTGGTCGCCCGACTCGAGGTCAATCTATTACACGGCGAAACGAAATGGTGACGAGGAAACGGTTCTTTATCGCATCCCCGTCGATGGAGGCGAATCGGTTCGAGCGCTGCGTCATTCGACCTCCATCGGTGGCTTCGACATCGCGCCGGATGGCCGACGCGTCGCGTTTCTGGCCAAGGAAGAAACTGCCAAGGAACGCAAAGAGCTGCAAGAGAAGGGATTCAACCAGGAGATCTACGAAGAGGACTGGCAATCGACTCGCGTTTGGGTCGCTGAGATGGATCTGGATTCGGTGGAGATCAACGACGACCAAGAAGCGAGAATGCTGTCTCTGGACGGTTCGGCTTCGGATGTGCATTGGAGTCCTACCGGCCAGGAACTAGCGGTGGTACTCGCACCGACGCCTTCGGTCGATGACAGCTACATGAAGAAGCAGGTCCACGTTGTGGAAGTCGAATCGGATCGCATGGTTCGTTCCCTTGAGCAACGCGGTAAGCTGGGACAAGTCGCTTGGAGCCCCGACGGAAAACGCTTGGCGCTGGTATCGGCCGTTGACGAGCACGATCCGCACGAGGGCCGTTTGATGGTGGCGACGATCGATGGTGACGAAGGCCTGATCGACCTGCTTCCCGATTACCAGGCGCACGTTCACACGATTGCCTGGACCGATGCGACGAACATCCTCTGGCTGGCCGACGAACACCTCTCATCGCGAGTTGGCTCGGTCAATCTTGACGGGCAACGCCGCGACCTTGTCGAACCGGGCCAGACCGTGCTGACCGGACTTTCCAGGTCGGACGACGGAAGTGCGGTCGCCGTGATCGGCCATTCGTCGAATCACCCGCCCGAGTTGTTCGTGATCAAAGACTTCGGCGCCGAATCGGAGCGGATGACCAACGTGAATTCCTGGATTGACGAACTGCGGCTCTCGCGGCAGGAGCCGATCCGCTGGAGAGCACGAGATGGTTTGGATCTGGAAGGTGTTCTGATTTATCCGATCGGTTACGTCGAAGGTCGACGGTATCCGACCATCACGTACGTGCACGGCGGACCGGAATCCCACGAGTCCAACGGTTGGTTGACCAGCTATTCGCGGCCTGGCCAGGTTGCGGCCGCTAAGGGATTCGCCGTGTTCTACCCAAACTATCGCGGTAGTACCGGTCGGGGTGTTGAGTTTTCGAAGATGGGTCAAGCCGATGCGGCCGGCAAGGAGTTCGATGACTTGATCGACGGGATCGATCACTTGATTGAGCTCGGTATCGCCGATCCCGATGCCATCGGTGTCACCGGTGGCTCCTACGGTGGTTACGCTTCGGCATGGTGCTCGACCTTTTACTCCGATCGATTTGCCGCCAGCGTGATGTTTGTGGGCATCAGCGACAACGTTTCCAAGGTAGGCACGACCGACATTCCCGAAGAGATGTTCCTGGTCCATCATCGCATGCGACTGTGGGATGACTGGGAGTACTTTCTCCAGCGAAGTCCAATTCGTCACGTGCAGAAGAATCGCACGCCCACGCTGATTCTGCACGGAAAGGAGGACCCGAGGGTTCATCCCTCCCAGTCGCTCGAATTGCACCGCCACCTCAAGACCCTGGGCCAAGCGCCAGTCAGATTGGTGCTCTACGAAGGCGAAGGACACGGCAATCGCAAAGCTGCCGCCCGCCTCGACTATAACCTGCGGATGCTCAGGTGGATGCAGCACTTTCTGCAGCAGAAGAATGAGAAGCTTCCCGGCTTCGAGCTCGACTACACTGAAGCGGTGGAAGTGAGAAGTGAGAAGTGAGGGGCGAGTGGCGAGGGGCGAGTGGAGGTGTGGGGCCGGATCGCTTGGTATACTTTCGCTATCTCAGAGGGGCGGGGCGTGACGTTGATTGTTTCTGGACACCATTGCTCGTTGGGTTGTTTTCAATGCTTAGCTTTCCAGTTGCCCGCCGTTTGTCTGTCGTCACCGCTTTGGCTTTCCTGGTTGCGGTGCCCGGACTCTTGGCCGATGAAGGTTCTCCGTCGCGGGAACCGTCGCGAGCCGGGGGGAAGGCTCAGCGGCGAGCGATCTTGCACACGACCGATTCGCTCGAGTCGGTGCTGGATCTTGTCCGCGAAAAGCGCGCGGTTTTGATCGACGTGCGCGAGTTGCGGGAATGGGAGGAAGGCCATCTGGAACGAGCCGTGTTTCTGCCACTTAGCAAGCTGAATGCCGATGCTGTCCAGGACCCGGAGGTGCTGGAGAAGCTCGACAAGCTCTCCAAGGACAAGATCATCTACTGTCATTGCAAGTCGGGGGGGCGCGTGTTGAAGGCTGCACCCTTCCTCAAGTCGCTCGGTTTTGATGCCCGTGCCCTGAAAGCTGGTTACGAGGACTTACTCGAAGCCGGATTCGAGAAGGCAAAGCCCGAGAGCGGAGAAGAGGAAACGGGCAACTAAGGTGCGTCCGACCACGGTCCCGCGCGTTGCATTCGCACCACCCCCTGGTCAAGCGTCGAATGATCTGCCTGCTTAGGGATCCGGACACCGGTGACTTGAATTCTCACTCCGCGAAATAGCTACTTCCGCGCTGATCTTCAGGGCGGGAGGCCCGACAGATGAACTGCCGGTTCCGTGAGGAACCGGATGGCAACCCCAACCAACGTCCGACACCTTCTTGGCGGACGCTTGTGGAATGAAAGTGTGGTAACTCTCGTCTTCCAATGGGGCTCACTTCTTTTTCAACAGCAATCGGTTTTCGGATAGGTTCTAAGTCAGACGTGGTTGTGATGTTGTTGATCGCGATGCCTTCCCCTGTTAGGGTGATGCTGTCTTCCCCCGCCTACGATTGTGTGGCCCTCGCATTTCTGGTTACTTCCATGTCGACACCCCTGGCAGATGACGATTCGCGTGAGAATCCTTACCAGCCGCCGCAAGATGTGGGCCAGGAAGGTTACGACCCAATCCGAACCTTTGGTCCGAGGCGGCGCTAAATCGCGTTGCGACCGGATTGAGTCTGGTTTATTGGGGGATTGCCATCACCTTGCTATCGGTCATTGGTGGTGCCCTTGTGTTGTTCGCATCGATGGCTGCGAATTCGATGGGCATCGCGATGGTTGCCGGGGTAGCGATCGGGCTGGGCGTGATTGTCGGCGTCCTCGTCGGACTGGTGGGCCGAGTTTTCTGCATGGCGGTTCCCCCGGGAACGGGCGCACAACCGCTGATCTATGTGTCGGAGCTTGTCGTCGGAGCTTGTCGTCTGACTCCTTTTTTTGCGGAGCTTGTCGTCTGACTCCTTTTTTTTAAGCTGGGCAAGTTTTGCGCGGGCTCGGGGGCTTCACCACCGTCCATCGCGCCGTCCAGAAACGGGCCGTGCTGGATACGGGCGTCCTGCACTACCAAGAGCTCGCAGCTTCCAAAAAAGGAGTCAGACGTCAAACGACGC
>JARFQX010000337.1 GCA_029287555.1 Rubripirellula sp.
TCGAGGCAATCGCTTCGCCGCAAGCTTATCACGCTTGGCATCAATTGGCAAATATAATCATGGCAGTCATGATCGAGACAACAGCACAATCGGGGCAACTCTTCGCAGCAGAGCTCATTCCTACCGAAGCAATGTCGCTCACCGACGAACTTGGGCGCAGTTTCACCCCGAAATACGCATTGATCAACTGCCTCCCTGCCACTTGCACGCCGGCGGCGGCGCGCGAACATAGCGGGTCTGGGATAAGTCTTGCGACTTCCCGCGTATAAACCGGACACCCACAGTCATTGACACCGTAGCGCGGATTCATAGCGCAGCAGCCGCCAATCTCCGTCCTGCCGGCGCCTTCCATCCCCGCGCATCCTCAGTACAGGCGTTTGATGCCGCGAGTAACCAAGTCACTCAACAACGCGCGCAACTGTGGATAGGAGTAATGTCGACGCGCAAGTTCATAATTGCGTTCGGTCATCAGCTCGACAAGCTCGTCATCGAGCAAGACGGTCTGCAGTCGCTGTAACGTCAGGTCGTTGATGAACCCCTCAAACACGACGACGTCGAAGCCCTTTGGTTGGATGTCCGTTTTGAAGATCTCGTAACCGCTCATCACCAGCGGCTTCTTGTAAAAGATCGCTTCCAGAAACGCATTGCCGAACCCCTCCACAGCCGATGGGTAGGTGACCAGGTTGGCTTGCTGGTAGGCATCGGCCAGAGCATAGATCTTTTCCCCGCTAGACGTCTGGCCGCGCTCGGCGGCAAATCGGTCCGCGGCCAGCAGCAGCGGGACTCCCATGGTCTTGGCCAACCGAATGAGATAGTCCTGATACTCCACCCCCTCGTCACCGACGCCGTGGGGGATCAGAACCGAACAGGGCGCGTCCAGCCAGCAGGCTAACTGGATCGACACTTCGATGCATTTGCGCGGCACCACGCGGGTCGGCTGCAGCAACAAGTAATCCTGATCATCCAGACCCAGCATCTCGCGGAGGTCGTCGGCATAACCGTCGGGCTGAGCGGGCGGTCGCTCAAAGTTCATCACGTTGGGAACCACGGTTGATCGCATCCCGGTGCGATGGGCCAGCTGCCGGGCGGCGTACGAATTGATCGTCACATGGAGGATCTTCTCCATCGGCGGCGGAAAGGCTGCCGCCAGGTAGTCGTCCGCTCGATGCAGCGCGAACCGCTGTCGCTCCCAAGCAAAATCGTGATGATGGGCAATCGTGCACAGGTCCTGTTCGACGATCAATTCGGTCAACGCCAAACCCAGCGGGATGTTCATGGGGATCGAAAGCGCATTCTCGACAATGATCATGTCAATCCGGAATCGTGCGACGAATTCAGCGAGACTTTGCCGCAGCGTGGCACGCAATTCCTGGATCGCCCTCGTGGTGGCCGGCGTCCTCCGCTGTCGCTCGAACAATTGCAGGTTCAGCTCGAATACCTGCGGGTGGCGAAAATGCGCCTCCTCCACCACCATGCTGCAATCCTCTGGCTGATCGCATTCGCCGGCAAAGAAGAAGCACTCGTGACCCATTTCCCGGAGGATCTCGACCCACTTAAACGTTTCCAGCGAGACGCCATCGGTACCGGCGAGCCTCGTGGAGATGAATCCGATTCGAAGGTCTTTCGCGTTCAAAGAATCTGCAGGAATGGGTGAGGTTGTTTTAGGTGCTGCAGTGCTGTTTTAGGTGCTGCGGCGTTTGACCATCGTGATCTCATTACCCTTGTCGTTGAATGTCACCTCGTCCATCACCGACAAGATGAGCAACAAGCCGCGGCCGCTCGGGTGATCCTTCACAAGTGTCTTCAGATTCGGGATCACCGACTTGTCGAAGCCGGGCCCTTCATCCCGCAGAACGTAGGTGGCTGAGTCTCGGTTCGTCTTTGCGGTCAGATGCACACGACGGTCACGATAGGGCGGCTCGTTTTGCCGCCTCGAGAGCTCCGCTGCAAAGGCGCCCCTCGTACCTTCGTAAAGATCCGACTTAAGTTCCAGGTTTCCATGGTGGATGGCGTTGGTTAAAGCCTCCTCCAAGGCCACACCCACATGCATCACAGCCATCTCGTCGCAGATATCCATTTCAGCCAGATGCTCTTGCAGATAGGTGACGAGCGGTGCGATTCGCGAACAATCGTTGTCCAGGGTGAACCGGGTTTCCACGTAATCCAAACACTCCCGAACGACGTGCGGGTGATGTTCCGATTCCTGGGTGACGTGCCGCTGCACGACCTTGGCGAGGTCCTGGGCCAGCCGTCTCTTGGGCACATAGCTCGTCGCGCCCTTCTGCAGCGCCTCGGCTGCCAGCTCTTCACTACCCACAGCCGTCATCACGATCACCGGCAGCGAGCGATGTTCGCGGCGAATCGCTTCGACCAATTCCAGCCCATCCATGACAGGCATCTTCATGTCCGTCACCACGACCTCTGGTAATCGCTGACCAATCAAATCGAGCGCTTGCCGCCCATTATCGGCGTATTCAACCAGAACCTGCAGCTGGTCCTTGAGAAGCCGGCCTGCAAGCCGCTGGTCAACCTTGCCGTCATCGACAACAAGCACGGTGGGCATGTTCAAAGTCCTTTCAGAATCGGAGCCTCTCAATCTTAGATCAACGAGGAACCCGAATGGTCGCGATCAGGCAAGAAAATCCGTCCCCACATCATCTCCACAGACCGGGCCAGACGTGGCATTGAACGATCGCATAAGGCAATCGCAGGTCCGCGCGATCAATCGGCGTGGCTCGCCAGCTCCGATTGCAAGTAACCGAGTTCTGGTTCCAGGGCTGCCCAGGCACGAGCGGCTCCCTCCAGGTCCGCAGCGGTTGCCAGTTCCTCAAGAGACTTCGCTGCCTCGTAGGCGCGGCTGGCGCCAAAAAGGTCCGCATTGCCTTTCAAAGTGTGCGCCGCTCGCTCGACAATCACGGCATCGCGACTAACCAATCCTTCGCGAATGCAACGCATGTGCTTCTGGCACTCGTCCCCGCAGAAAATCTCAATCAGTTCCCTCAATGCTTCTTCGCTTCCATCAACGCTGCGCAGGGCCCGCTGCCAATCGACGATCTGGACACCTTCAGCGTTCGCATTCTTTGTACTGTCTTCGCCTTGCATCAGTCTCCCCCCGATAAGAACTCAGAAGCGCCCAAGCATCAGTCTGTCGCTTCATATCCAAACTGTCGTATTGTAAATAGTGCTTTGTCAAACCTTGGATTTTGGAGTGGCCGTCTAAGTGAGTTTTGAGCATTGCCTGTACGTCACGACGGACAGTGGCGAGACGACAGACCATCAATATCTGGTGCACGTGACGAGAATACGACGGCGAGAAAGAGCTGCGCAGGTCGACCGCTCGCTCGATTCGCGCGCACCACAAACCTTCCTTAGGCTCATCTCAATTAGAACACTTTTCCGCGATCGATTGCCACCAAGGCGCACGAAGCAACACGAAAGGGACGTCTGATTGATTTTGTGTCCATTCGTGCCGCTTCGTGGCCCAATTCGGTGGCCGTTGCCATCCGGCTGACAACTAAAAGACGCTTCGGAAGATCCCTGCCCATCGGTATCAATCACAACTTGTTTCGTTGTCAGGTATCAATTGCCTCGCGGCCGCTTGCACGCCGTCGGTGGCGCGCGAAAATAGCGGACCTGGGAAAGCCTCCTCGGCAGCCGACGAGGCTCTATTCTTTCATCGCATTCCGCACCATGAGTTTCTAGCATGACAACGGATCAATGGACAGAGAGTCAGATTCAGTCCCTCAAAGCCCAGGAAGCAAAGGATTTGGCCATTGAGTTCCTTGAGCAACTGAAGAGCAAAGAGCAGGGCCCCATCTCACCGGGTGAAGTGCAACTCAGAGAGCTTGAGTTCGACCTGAAGGTCAAGCAAGCTGAAACCGAGGATGCCAAGCTGCGGCGGGCCCATGAAGCAAAGGTCCTTGAACTGGAACTGCAGATCGAGAAAGAAAAGTCCAGGGCCGCCGAATCGCAAACACACGCCGATGAGGTGCGGCAAGAGTTGCAGGCATTGATCGATCGAGTGCAAACATCCGAAGAATCCCTTGCGCTGAGCTTGGAACGAACGACGCGTGAACATCGGTTGCGCCTCGAACGTCTGGGTGAGGAAGCCGCTCAACGCAAAGCCGAGCTGGAATCTGAGTTGGAGTCGCTGGAGCAACAACGAGATGACGTCGCTTCGCAAATCCATCAACTCACCGATCTCCATGCTTCCGCGACCGAACTGACCGAAGCGCGCGACGCGATCGCAAGTCGCCAAGCGGAACTCCATCAAAAACAACAACAACTGGAAGAAGACCTGGCAAATCTGGAGTTCACAAAGAAGAAGCAACTATCCGAAATCAAACAAACACAAGAGTTGGAACTCGCGCGTCTGAAGCACGAACACGAAAAGCAAGTCCTTCGGCTTGACCGCGAAACGGCGGAGGAAATTCTCAAGGGTTTAAATCTTGTTGCGGCGACCAAGTTGGAGCAGGATTCGCAACAACAAGAGATTGAATCACTTCGCGAGCAGTTGAGTCGACAAAACGAAGCCGGCACTGAAAAACTCCGTGAGCAATTCCGTCGAGAATACAATATCACCACCGACGAACCGATCGACGTAACGGATTTGTATTACCATCACCAAGCTGCTCGAAGTGAAATTGAACGGCTGTCTCAGCAAATTGAAAAACTCGAAAACGCTTTGACCAGCGCGCGTCAACACATCGAAGGAGAGCCTCAACGGATTGCGACAGCGGTGGAAGCAGCCAGAACGCCGATCCAAAACATCGTCGAACCCGCGAGCAAGCGATAAGAAGGTGTACGGAGGCGATTACGCCTTTCCTTCCCGCATTCGCGCGAAGTTCCAAGAATCGATAACCGGTAACAACGTAAGCGGCGCTGCTCTCGCTTCGACGACCTCGCTCGTGGCTCTCTTGTGCACTTGCTCTGGCTTGTGGTTGCTGCGAGCACTATTTAGAAGGCGATTTCGGTTGAGCGAGGATGGAATTTGACCCAGGCCGACTTGAACGACATGATGCCAACGCGCTGCTCAAGACGAGAGCCGGCGTGTGGACCCCTAATCGCCTCACCGGCAGCAATACTCCAAGTGCTGTTGGTTTGAGCGTCCTGCATGTGATCCGTATCCATCGCCACAAAATCCAGATCTCGCTCATCGACGGTCGCCTCAAAAACCCGCACGACCATTCCGCTTTCATCGAACGCCAACACGAGGTGCCGGCCTCCGACGTTAAAGGTGTGGACGGGTCTCTCGACTAGCTGGGCCATGGTGACGTGCCA
>JARFQX010000388.1 GCA_029287555.1 Rubripirellula sp.
TGTGCCGGCTAATTCTCTTCGGGAACGGGGACGGACTCGTCGCCGAGTCCGCGGCGTGATTGCACGATCCGCTTGGCCAGGTCATCGGGGCGATGGGCCTTGGCCAACGCGTCTTCCACCGTGATCGTTTCGTTCTTCCAGTGATTGAACAGGGCATCATCCATCAGCTGCATGCCGAACTTGGCCCCCGTTTGCATCGCACTGTTGATGCGGAACGTCTTGTTCTCTCGAATCAGGTTGGCCACACCCGGGGTGACGACCAAGACCTCGTAGGCCGCCAGTCGTCCGCCGCCAACGCGTGGCAGCAGCGTCTGGGCAACCACACCAATCAACGTGCTGGCCAACTGCGTACGAATCTGGTCTTGCAGGTTGCCGGGAAAGGCATCGATGATCCGGTTAACGGTTCCCTGGGCGCTGTTGGTGTGCAGCGTGCCGAACACGATGTGGCCCGTTTCCGCCGCACTGATCGCCGCTTCAATGGTCTCCAAGTCGCGGAGCTCGCCAACCAGAATCACGTCGGGGTCTTGCCGAAGGGCGCGACGAATCGCTTCCGAGAAACTCGGCACATCAACCCCGACCTCGCGCTGATTGATCGTGCTCTCGATGTGGTCGTGATAGAACTCGATCGGGTCTTCGATCGTAATGATGTGGTGGTCGACGGTCTCATTGATCAGGTTGATCAGACTCGCCAGCGTCGTACTTTTGCCCGAGCCCGTCGGACCGGTGACCAGGAACAACCCGCGAGGGCGGTGCACCAATTTGACCACCGCCTCGGGCAACCCCAATTGTTCGGGCGTTAGCTTGTCGTTGGGAATCTGACGCAGCACCATCGAAATGAAGCCGCGCTGCTTGAACACCGAGACTCGAAAACGCGCCGCGTCGCCAAAGGCAAAACCGAAGTCCGTGCTTCCCGCTTCTTGCAACTCCCGCTGGCACCGTTCCGGGGTAATACTCTTCATCAACCCGACCGTGTCTTCGGCGTCGAGTGTCTTCGTTTCCAGCTTTCGCATCCGACCATGAAGTCGAAAGACGGGGGGCTGCCCGACCACGATATGGATGTCGCTGACGCCTTGCTTGATGGCAGCCTGCAACAGTTTGTCAATCAGGACGGTAGCCAAGATACGGCTCCTCGGGTCTCAGGATCGATAAGCTCCGCGACCTCTGCAGAAGCCAACGGAGATGAGAAACGGTGGCCGCAGCAAGTTGGGGCCGCGGAAGCGATTCTCTGAACCGGCAAGTTATGAATGAAAAGTTGTGATCGTGATCGGACCAGGGAAATCCCGAAGTGGATTCAGCAGAATCACACAGCAATAGTGGGGCCGACAAACTGACGGCGTCCCCTGGCGGTGCAACCATTATTACTGCCGAAGCGCCGACTACCAAGAAATGACGGTCGTTTGCACCGAAAACAGAATCTTGCGACGGAATCGATGCCCGTGACGACTGAAGCATCCACGTCCGTGCGGACATCGTCGCAGAACGAAACGACAACCACCCAAGGGCGGGAACCGTGGAGCTGCCCCAGTCGGGAGCCGGCCGGCCCGAAAAAGGCCTCTCGAGGGCGCGTCGAAATCGGCCAAGCGGCCGATTTCGAGTCGACTACAGCGAGTCCAAATCGTTGACGATGTGCTGGAAGGCCAAATCTTCCTGCTCGGTCCGCTTGGCCACCCGATAGACCTCTTCAAAGGTCGTGATCCCCCGCACAACCTTCAGCATGCCATCGGCGTAAAGCGTTGACATGCCGTTATTTATCGCTTGGGTTCGGATCGTCTTGGTGGTGGTCCCCTTGAACATCAATTCACGGAGCTTGTTGTTGATCAACATCAGCTCGTAGATCCCGATTCGCCCGCGATAGCCCGTGCGTCCGCAGTAGGGACAACCCTTGCCGCGAACGAACTCCGCTTGCTTGATCATCTCGGGGGGCAAGCCCGCATCCTTGAGCACACTTTCGGACGGTGTGTACCTAACCTTGCAGCGTGGGCACACGGTGCGAACGAGCCGCTGGGCGAGGACCGCAATCACACTACTCGCCACCATGTAGGATGGTACACCGATGTCCACCATTCGACTGATAGAACTGGGCGCATCGTTCGTATGCAGCGTACTAAATACCAGGTGTCCAGTTAAAGAAGCCTGGATTCCCATCGAAGCGGTCTCATGGTCACGCATCTCACCGACCAGGATGATGTTCGGTGCCTGTCGCAACATGGCGCGAATGATCATGGCGAAGTCGAGCCCGATGCTGTGGCGGACTTCGACCTGGTTGATCCCCGGCAGGTAGTACTCGACCGGATCCTCGGCGGTGATGATTTTCCGGTCCGGTCGATTGAGCGCGTTCAGGGCGGCATACAGGGTGGTGGTCTTCCCGGAACCCGTCGGACCGGTGACCAGGATGATCCCGTTGGGACGTCGGATCAGGCCGTTGAAGTTTCGGTAGTCACGTTCGGAGAGACCGAGCTGCCGAACGCCGACTTTGATGTTGTCCTTGTCGAGCAACCGCATGACACACGATTGGCCGTGGTTGGTCGGAATGATGCTGACCCGCAGATCGAGCTGCTTGTCCCCCACGGTGATCTTGATCCGCCCGTCGGTGGGGCGGCGTTTTTCCGAAATATCGATCTTGGAAAGGATTTTGATGCGGGCAATGATCGCCGAGAGCATCCGGCGGGGGGCGTTCTCGCGTTCCACGCAGACGCCGTCAATTCGATAACGAATGCGAACACGGTCCTCGAATGGTTCGACGTGGATATCGCTGGCC
>JARFQX010000410.1 GCA_029287555.1 Rubripirellula sp.
GATTGCCACCGGAGCGACGCCAACCTACTACCTCACCGATGTTGACGACCGTGAGGTTCAAGGAATTGTCTTGCGCGTCTTCCACGATCCACAGCAGCCTCCCGTTAGTTGGCTTCAGCTGACGATTCGAGACGGTATTCCGCTGCAATCAACGCTCTTTCAAATGACACAGCATGCCGCGAGTCAAATGAATGGCTATGCACCATCAGCATCTTGGCGGGTCGAATTGGCCCTCCTCAGCACCGTTGTCCATCACGGGACGGGTTCGGACTGCGATCTGGCGGGGATCGATTGTCGTGATCGCGCGCTCGTTGCGATCGACGGCCGCCGCTGGTCGGTCGCCTTTGACCAATCAACCGACGCCAGCGAGTTACTCCAAAGCGTGTTGTCCGCGCAACCGTTTCGCCCCGACAACACGATGGTGTACTCCGCCCGCTGCGTTGCCAGCGAAACCCAATTCTCGCTTTCGATGGGACCTCGAGCCGAGCCTCGAATCACGACGCGACCTCCGGCGGTGGCCGGCATGTTCTACCCGGCCGATGACGCCGCGCGAGAAGCGCTGGTCGATGAACTGTTTGACGGACTTTCGCCGGTCGAGCCGGTCGAAGTGCAAGCCGCAATGGTGCCGCACGCGGGACTTCGCTACTCGGGAAGAATCGCCGCGGATACGTGGCGCCGCATCAAATTGCCCGAGAGCGTCTTAATCATCGGTCCCAAGCACACCGCCGACGGGGTCGATTGGGCCGTTGCCCCCCATGATCTCTGGCAGCTCTCGGATGGTGTCTCCATGGCAGGGGATGTCGACCTCGCGTGCCAGATCGCTCAGACCGTTCCGGGGATGGAACTCGACGCGGCAGCGCACGCCCGAGAACACGGCAGCGAAGTCCAGCTGCCCATCCTGCATCGCCTCGCACCCAAGGTGCGGGTGGCGGCGATCGCCATGGCAGGCGCCACGATGGACGAGCTGCAACCGGCTGCCGAAGCGTTGGCGGGTTTGATGCGACGTCTCGACAAGCCACCGCTGCTCGTCATCAGCAGCGACATGAATCATTTCGCCGACGATACGGAAAACCGACGAAGGGATCGAATTGCGCTCGGTGCCCTCGAGCGTGGCAACCCGCAAGAGCTGCTACGGCTTTGTGCTGAAGAGAACATCAGCATGTGTGGGCAGATTCCCGCCGCGCTGGTGCTGCTAACTCTCCAAGCGATGGGATGCCAACCTCGGTACCGGGAAATTGCGTACGGCACCAGCGCGGATGTCTCGGGAGATCGCTCCCGGGTCGTTGGCTACGCTGGCGTGCTTTTCTAGAACATTTTCAGCTTTCTCGAAGGTGGCAAACGACAGTCGCCGATCGCAGCTTCACAGCGCACTACGATCAGCGCAGTACGATCGGCGGAGCGATCGGCGACTATGTAATTCGTGAAGATGCTCTAAGCCTCAAGCACCGCTGCTTCCGGACTTCTCGGCTCAGCCCATTGAGCCGCGGTCGATCGACCGCTCAAATACGAATGGTGAATTTCCAATCCCCGGAGCAATCCATGGCCGAAAAGGTTTTGATCATCGTCGGTGATGCCGCCGAAACACTCGATACGATGTACCCGTATTACCGTCTGCAAGAGGCCGGGTTCGAGCCCGTCGTCGCGGCGCCGGAGAAACGGCGTTACCAGATGGTGCTTCATGAAGTGAAGCCGGGCTGGACGATCACCAAGGAGTGGGAAGGCTACACCATTGAAGCCGACATCGCATTTGCCGATGTCAAACCGGACCAGTATGCGGGGATTCTTTTTAGCGGAGGTCGGGCCCCCGAGTACATCCGTTACGACGAAGACTTGGTTCGCATCACCAAGCATTTTTTCGAAACCAACAAGCCGGTTGCCAGCGTTTGCCACGGCGTCGAGATTCCCGCCTACGCCGATTGCGTCCGCGGCCGCCGTATGGCCACGGTGCCCAAGTGCCAATTTGATCTCGAAGTCTGTGGCGGGATTTTCGTCAACGAACCATGCGTCATTGACGGGAACCTGGTCAGCGGCCGAACCTTTCACGACAACGGCCACTACGTCGGACCTTGGATCAAAATGCTGCTCGACGCGACGGCCGGCAAGCAGTCCTAGACCCGCTCTCTGTGCCGAAGGCGCGAGCCGACGGCGGCCACCGCGAGAACCGAACGGGCCGTTGAGGGCCAGCGTCAATTCAGACCGCCTGGTTGGTTCTCGTGCGCCGGATCAGTCGATGATTGACTAGGATCAGACGAAGTTCTCGACCACGCCGACGCCGCGAACACCGGCAGCTTGCAGACTGCGGGCGAGGTCGCTGACGGCCAACTCATTCGATTGCGTCACATCGCGAACGATGATGGCGCTGTCGACCTTCGAAGCACAAGGCTGCAGACACTTCGAGAGACTGGTTGGTCCGTCCAAGATGATCAACTCGAAGTTGCTCTTGAGCAGATCGACCAACTGAACCATCTCGAAAGCGGTCGCCGCTTGACGGACCCCAGGTGGCATCAGCGGAATCAACGTAACTCCATCTTCAATCGCCTGCACGGCGATCTCTTTGATTGGCAAGCCTCGGCGAATCACGTCGACCCAACCAGACTGAAGCTCTAACCTCAGCTCATCAGCCAGGGATGGTGACTCGGTGTCGGCGTCGACCAACGCGACCCGAATTCCAGCCGCAGCCGCAGCCATGGCAGTTCCGATCGCAACGCTGCTCCGTCCTTCGCCTGGTCGGGCGCTAGTCACCAAAACGGTGCGCAGTCCCGAGCCAACCGCTTCGGACATCTGCTCGGCAATTTGCTGGAACAACGCTCCTTCGAAAAACAGATCAGCAACCGGCGTCGGAACATCGAAGACATCCACCTCCCAGACGGCTTGGAAGGGAACGTAGGTCGTGTCGGGATCACTCCCTTCGACACCTTCGCTGTTCTCCACGACTTCGCTGTTCTCCGCGACCTCGCTCATCGCCGCAGAGGTTTCGTTCCAAGTCGGTTCCGTTTCGACGGTCGGGATTTGCTCCACGACATCATCCGACGGTCCAAGCGGTTCATCTTCGACAATTGCCGGAACCGCCTCCGTTTCAACTTCGACAGCCGCAGCGGTTGTGTCGAATGGTGCCAGTGAATCGAGTCGTGCCAGTGAATCGACCGAGGCGCCGCCAAACGTTTCCGACTGCTCCACCTCTGGTTCCGACATCGGAGCTTCATGATCGGGCTGGACATCACCTTGGGCGGAAGTGCCCGCGGCGATCCATGAGGGATCCGCGAACACACCGGCATACGCGGTGTGAATGTGCTGCAGTGGATCGGGATTGGCCGGAGTCTCACCGGGAGTCGTGTCACTGGGAATCGGCTGTGCCTCGTGCGGTGCATCAACCGGATCGCCGGATGCTTCTTGTTGCATCGGCTCATGTTGCTTGGGCTCCACGCGTGGAAGCTCAAACGAGACGGCCGAATCGACGTGGGGTCTTGGAATTTCCTCGTTGGCTTGATCGGCGCGAGCAATCTGATCGACCCAAACTTCTGCGGACCCCGTGACGGAGCGATCTAGCTGCAGCGATCCCGACTCTTCCTCCCGCTCGACCGGCGGCGTCTCGGCCGGGCGTTCGTTGGGTTGATTGGGAGTTGCCAGCCTGCGCCGTGAAAACGCTCTTACAAATGCTTGATCCATCGAACTCATGGCTGGACTACCTGATTGGAGGAAGACGGAAGCCCAGCGTCGGGCTTCAAGGCGGAATCGAGGGGAGGCAGATACTTGGACCAGTCCGGAATTCCCACTGGCGTTTTGCTGAGAACGCGAACAGGTGATTTCGGATTCGTCTCAGGCGACGACGGCGAAGCGCCTTGAAGCCCCGCGAGTTCTTCGAGGCTCGGTAGTGACGAATCGGTCTGCGTCGTTTCCACGCGACGGCTGGCCGTCATCGCGTCTACCATCCCTTGCGATGCAACGAAGCGATTGAATTGGATATTGTTAGTGTCAACCGGATCGACTGGCTCGTTTGGACGACTTGTCGACGTGGCGACCGGAGCCTCGAGCGAAGCAACGGGGTCGACAGCTGGCCCGTTCGTCACCGGCTGTGCGTTGGGCACGGGCGAACTCGACATGGGCGCATCGGACACTGACCGCGCGGTAGCGGCGGGCTCAGGTGAATCGGCGATGGTTGGCGTGCCGACCAGATTCTCGGTTAAATCGCTACTTGAGACGGGATCCACTTCATCGGCGACAGCGGGCTCGGATTCGGCCAGGTTGATCGAACCCCCATGCGTCGGCAGAGGCAAATCGACACTCAAGTCGTCAAAGCTCAAGAGCTCACTTTGGGTGCTCATGGACGTCGCGGCGGGATCTTCTTCGCCGTTTCCGGTCAACAGCGCCGCCGCAACGACCAACAACAGCAGCACGATCACAACGCCGTGCGATCCGAGCGCGTCCATCCACGTTCGACCCGCCGGAACCTCTCGTTTCGAGGCCTCGCTCGTCGGCGTCCGAGATTTACCGTCGTCGACCGTCGACGAAGGGGGCAAACTGGATTCGGTAGCCGTTGGCGCTGACCATGAACCAGCGCCGTTGCTCGCCGCCTCGGCCATGAAACTGCTGCCGACGGATCCTTGAATCGGGCCGGCCGAACCTTCTGGCGGCGAAACCGGTCGGTTGAAGTGGTCGAAGTTGGGCTGAGCGACCGCGGACTGCCCGAGGGTTCCGCGATTGACCGGTTCAAAGGGTCCCGGACCGGAATTGATCGGCTCACCCGGCCTGGCGTCCGCTGCCGAGGATGAATCCTGTGGCTCCATTTCCAAAGGAGCCAAATCGGGCTCGGAGGCAACGGCCGGGGGTGGTTGGCCGGCAGCGTCTGTGTAGCCTTGGTGGCCTAACTGGCCTTGCGTCCGTTTGGCACCCAAGTTGGGCAATTTAAAAAGAGTCGGCGGTGTCTCGACGGGGCGAGAACGATCATTCGGTCCGACGCCGCTACCCCCGGCGGCCGACTGCAGATTGCCGTCTTGGGGCCGATTTGGCGAGACGGTCATACGATCTTCCTGATCTTTGGTTGGTTGAATCACGGGGACGATTAGCCAATGACTGAGCGGCATCCCGCGGGAAATCCATTCCCTCCTTAGATCGGACAGACAGTTGCCGATCTTTAGGGATCTGCGGAATAGCCAAAGTGTGCCACCGGGGCAAGATTGAATGACTTCGGTCGGTCGCTGGTCCGAACGTGCCAGCCGAGGAACGGCCGACTTAGGGTCAATCGGCGTCGATCCCGCGGGCGTCAAGCGACCCGAAACATTGAAATCGCCCTCACAGGGCACACCGAGCCACCTCGATTCGTTCTGGCATGGGTCCGGTTCGGGTTGTGATCGAGGCGACCGGCAAGGAAGATAAGAAGAAAATTGCCTTCAAAATCCTGCTCAAGATAGCCAAACATGCTCCAGCCCGACGCGACTGCCTCGCTGCTCTCCGAACTTCTACGCGAGCGAATCCTGCTCCTTGACGGGGCAATGGGAACGATGATCCAACGGCTCAAGCTCGATGAAGCCGCCGTTCGGGGGGAGCGATTTGCCAGTCACAACAAGCAAAAGGATCTGAAGAATTTTTCGGACCTGCTATGTCTCACCCACCCCGAGAAGATCACGGCGATCCACGACGCCTACTTCGAGGCAGGAAGCGACATTGTCGAAACCAACACCTTCGGAGCCTCGCCGGTTGGCATGTCCGAATTCGAGTTGCCCCTCGAATTGGTCGAGGAGATCAATCGGGCGGCGGTGGATTGTGCCCGCCAGGCAGCCGATCGCTGGAACGAGCGGACGCCAGAGAAACCTCGTTTTGTGGCCGGATCGATCGGACCGACCACCAAGCAGACGGCCATCAGCACGAGCGTGGAAGACCCGGCCCATCGCGATACGACTTTCGAGGAGATGCGGGATAGCTACCGAGCCCAGGTCGAAGCCTTGGTAAACGCGGGCGTCGATATTCTTTTGCCCGAGACCGCGATCGACACGCTCAACCTGAAGGCCTGTTTGTTTGCGATTCAAGACTTCTTCAATGCCGGCGGTCGGCACGTTCCCGTGATGGTCAGCGGGACCTTCGACAAGATGGGACGCACGTTCGTCAGTGGACAAAGCGTCGACGCGTTTGTCACCTCGCTGGCCCACTTTCCGCTGCTGTCGATCGGAATGAACTGCGCCCTCGGGCCTGACGTGATGCGTCCCCACCTGGAGGAAATGTCACAGTCGACCGGTGACCCCATCAGTTGCCATCCCAACGCGGGCTTACCGAACGAGATGGGCGAATTCGATCTCGGCCCGGCCGAGATGGCCGAAATCGTGGGTGAGTTCGCCGACAACGGATGGATCAATATCCTCGGCGGTTGCTGTGGAACGACCCCCGACCATATCCGGGCAATCTCCGAGAGGGTCGCGGGGAAGAAGCCCAAGCAAGAGCAGTCCGGACCGGTCTGGACAAGACTCTCGGGTCAATTGCCAATGGTGATGCGACCCGAGATTCCTTTCACCATGGTGGGTGAGCGAACCAACGTAACGGGCAGCCGCAAGTTCGCCCGCTTGATTCGCGACGAGAACTACGACGAGGCGGTCGAAGTAGCGCGCGAGCAGGTGCAAAACGGCGCCACAATCATCGACATCAACTTCGACGACGCACTGCTTGATGGCGTCGAGGCGATGACCCGATACCTGCGTCTGATCTCCGGCGATGATGTCGTTGCGGCCGTGCCCGTGATGATCGACAGCAGCAAATGGGAGGTGATCGAAGCCGGGCTGCGCAACACCCAAGGAAAGGCGATCGTGAACTCGATCTCGCTCAAAGACGGCGAAGAGGAATTCTTGCGTCGGGCGAGATTGGTCCGCCAATACGGTGCGGCAACCGTCGTGATGGCATTCGACGAACAGGGCCAGGCGGCGGACGAAGACAACAAGGTCCGGATTTGCAAGCGAGCCTACGACCTTCTCGTTCGAGAAGCCGATTTCCCGCCGGAAGACATCATCTTCGATCCAAACATTTTGACCGTGGCGACGGGGATCGAGGAACATGATAACTACGCGGTTGACTTCATTAATGCGGTCCGTCGCATCAAACAGGAATGTCCCGGTGCGAAGACCAGCGGCGGTGTGAGCAACATCAGTTTCAGTTTCCGGGGCAATGATCCCGTGCGCGAAGCAATGCACAGTGCTTTTCTGTTCCACGCCGTCAAGGCTGGTCTGGACATGGGCATCGTCAATGCGGGACAGCTCGACGTCTATGAGGAGATCCCCAAGGACTTGTTGGAACGCGTCGAGGATGTCCTGCTGAATCGGCGACCCGATGCGACCGATCGTTTGCTCGATTTCGCCGAAACGGTCAAAGGCACCCGCAAGGCGAAAGACGGCGCGGACCTCGCTTGGCGCGATGCGCCCGTCATGGAGCGAATGAAACACGCTTTGATCAAAGGGATCGACAAGTTTATCGTCGAGGATACCGAAGAAGCACGTCAGCACTTCGATCGCTGCCTGCAAGTGATCGAGGGCCCGTTGATGGACGGGATGCAAGTCGTTGGTGACCTGTTCGGTGAAGGCAAGATGTTCTTGCCCCAGGTCGTCAAATCGGCCCGCGTGATGAAGAAGGCGGTGGCCTACCTGGAACCCTTCATGGAAGAAGAAAAGCGTGCGGCCGGACTTGAGAAGGCGGCGAGTCGCGGGAAGTTCTTGATCGCAACCGTGAAAGGGGACGTTCACGATATCGGCAAGAACATCGTCGGTGTGGTGCTGCAGTGCAACAATTACGAGGTGATCGATCTCGGCGTCATGGTCTCCAGTGAGATCATTCTGGAAGAGGCCGAGAAGCAACAGGTCGACATGATCGGACTGAGTGGACTGATCACGCCGAGTCTTGACGAAATGGTCCACGTGGCGCGTGAGATGAAACGGAAGAAGATGGACATTCCGCTGTTGATCGGCGGGGCGACGACCAGTGCAAAACATACCGCGGTCAAAATCGCTCCCGCCTACGACGGTCCCATCGTCCATGTGCTGGACGCCAGCCGCAGCGTTGGGGTGGTCGAAAAGCTGATCAGTGACGAGCACCGCGACGGCTTCATCAGCGAGAATGTCGCCCAACAGAAAAAGCTGGTCGAAAGCTACCAGGAACGTCAACAAAAGCTCGTTCCCTACACGCATGCTTTGTCCCGACGGTTCGCCACGGATTGGAAAACCGTCGTCATCGATAAGCCCTCGTTCATTGGCGCGCGAGTCCTGAACGATTTCCCGCTCGCTGAGATTCGCCCCTTCATCGACTGGTCGCCGTTTTTCATGACATGGGAACTGAAGGGCAAGTACCCCAAGATCTTTGAAGATGCGGTGGTGGGCCGACAAGCCAAAGAGCTTTTCGACGATGCAAACCGATTGATCGACCAGATCATCCAAGACAAGTTGTTAACCGCCAACGCCGCGTACGCCTTCTGGCCCGCAGGGAGCGACGGGGATGACGTGATTCTCTACACCGATGAACAACGTAACGAGGAATTGGCTCGATTCCATTTTCTTCGCCAACAATGGGAACGCCGCGGCCAGAAAGACTTCCGCTCGCTTTCCGACTACATCGCCCCGGTCGACAGCGGACGCAAGGACTACATCGGTGGCTTCGTGGTCACCGCCGGTGTCGGCGCCGAAGCGTTGGTGGAGCGTTACAAATCCGATCACGATGACTACCACGCGATCATGGTCCAGGCGGTTGCCGATCGCTTCGCCGAAGCCTTTGCCGAGTTGATGCATCAGCGAGCGAGGCGAGACTGGAACTACGGCGTCGAAGAAGATTTGTCGAATGAGGACATGATCGCGGAGAAGTATCGCGGTATCCGTCCAGCCGCCGGCTATCCGGCCTGTCCCGATCACACCGAGAAACAAACCCTGTTCAAACTTCTCGAGGCCGAGAAGAACACGGGTGTCGAACTGACCTCGAGCTTTGCGATGTCACCGGGGGCGAGTGTCAGCGGCCTCTACTTCGGTCATCCGGAGGCGCGCTACTTCGCCGTCGACCGAGTGACCAAAGATCAAATCGAAGCCTACGCGGCCCGCAAGAAAATGCCGATCGCGGAGGTGGAACGCTGGCTGGGCCCGAACCTCGCCTACGATCCCGAATAGGATGGACATCGTTGCCGATCGCTCCGCCGATCGTAGCTCCCGGATAAGCTACGATCGGCGGAGCGATCGGCGACAATCGTCCCATCGACCACCCGAGTCGGGTCATAATCGTGGGCGTTCCCCAGACGAAGCTTCCTTCACGAGGTCTGCGATGTGCTTGAGCTCTCGAATCCTAACGGCCGCCTGTTGCGCGTTCGCCCTGTTGTCCACATCGTCGTCTCAGACC
>JARFQX010000412.1 GCA_029287555.1 Rubripirellula sp.
ATCTTCATGTGATGCAACGTCATAGTCTCCCAGGCTGAGAATCAGCGCTCGCTCAATCGATGGGTCGGTTTCTCGTTGCAGGCGTTCGATGATGACGGCGGGCGGAACTCCCATGGGGGAGAGACGATGGATGATCCAGCTTTGCAAGCTTGGATCGGGGCTTGTTTTCAACAGCGGCGAGACATCGTCTGCATCGCCCATGCGGATTGCGGCCACGGTGGCGTTGGCTTGCCGACGAGCCAGGGTTTCGCGCTCGCTATCGCTGGTCAAAGGACGATGCCACACGGATGCCGTGACAATGGCGTTGCCGATTTGCGTCGCACCGATCGACGCGATGCGATAACCGTCGCGCATGAGTGCTCGACATTTCTCTCGATGCGACTCGGGATCGAGCCCGCTAAGGCTCAACGACTCGGCCCAGCCGCTATTATTCCAAACCGCTGCGTAGCGAACCCCACGACCATCGGATTCGAGCAGCTCGTTGAACGCCGAGAGGTTTCGAATCGGGTCGAGGAAGGCATCGGACTCCAATCTTCCGACATCGGAGAATCCATCCTCCAAGGCGTCGCGGATCAACGACACGGCCCGCTGGGCATAGAGCTTTGAAAGGGTGACATTTTGCTCGCGAATGATTCCCGAAGCCATCGAATAAGCCGATGCGATGTTCAGGAGTGACGCCGAGTCCGCCGATGGGCTTTCGGCTAGGCTTTCCAAACGCGTCGCGTCGAGTGTGGACTCGAGGTACGACAAGACGATCGCCTCGGTGCAAGCCTGGGCGCTCGCGTCGATCTTTCGTTCGGTCAATGCGTTCAAGTCCGACGTGGCCGCATCCGCATTCCCGGCTCGAGCATGAACCAACGCCCGATATCGATACGCCTTGTCCAAGACCGGACCGGCCGCGCCGCGTTGCGTGACGACCGGGGGCGAAGATTCCAGCCGGGCGATCAACTCGTCAAGTTGCGAGATGGATTGTTGGTTGTTCGCCGAATGAAAGTGGGCGATGGCCAGCGCTAGTTTCGCGCGATCGTCGGCATTCTTGTCATTTGCCCGGCGTAACGCGGCAGCCAACGTTTGCCTGTTGCGGATAACCGGATTGGGCCGAGCTCGAACTCGACTGGGATCGAGATCCCAAATGATTTCGTGAAGGTACTGGATTGATTCCAGCTCGTGGGTGGACCGATTGAACCGAATGGTCGAAGAATCCGCGCGGTTGGAAACGACGCCGCTGAACTTCCGTTGTCCGGAAAGTCCGCGAAACACCTGAAGGGCGCTGGTGAATTGATGGCCGGACCGCTTCAAAGCCTTGTAGATCTCTGTAACGTCGTCATGCTCGCAGCCCACAAAGATCTCTGTGTCTTCAACGGTCTCGAAGTCACCATCACCGGAAGGTCTTTCCATCCATACCGCAGCAAATCGTTCCAAGCTCCCCGTTTCGGTCTCTTGGATATACCCAGCCACGTCGACTGCTACATACCCGTCTGAGCGCAAACGCTTGTCCTCGGCATCGATCTCCGCGGCTGAACGATTGGGGAAGCACCGCCAATCCCGACCATCCCGTCGCCATGCAGCCGACACCACGACCTGTTCGCCGTTCAGGTAGGGACGAACGCGAATCGGACGAAACCCACTTGGACGCATCCGCTCGACCACTTTGCCAAACTCCTCCAGCGGCATGGTTTGGCAGAAAGCAAACCGACCGGCAACGATTCCTTGCGACTGCTCGATCGAGAGAATCAAGTCGCCTGGCAATGCCTCCCACGCCGAATCGGGGGGCGAATCTTGCCAATGGGGCTTGATGACGCGCGCAAGCTCCTTGCCGAGACGATCTCTTGCCGCGGAGCCGTGAGCGGCAAACTCGTCAAACAATGCGGTGAACTGGTTCGGATCGGCGTCGAAGAGCAGTTCGCCGAGCGTATCGAGATCATCCGCAGCGTAATCCTCGAGAATATCCGTTGCCCGATCAATTTCGTTCTGAGCGTACGACGACGGGCCATTTCGGTAGACATTCGTAAGCGAGGCAATCAGGTGCCGTCGTGCCGGTCGAAGCGTCTTGATCCAGACGGCAAGTCGCAGCACATTCTCCCTCACCAATGCGTCGACCAGCTTTTCCGAGACCTGACTCCAGCGTGCGTCGTTCTCCGGATCGTACTCGGCCAGCGCGCTGGCCGCCCGCAGTAGCTGGCCTTGTTGATCCGATGTGTCTTGTGTCGCAATCGTCCACAGATCCGGGACGATTGCGACTGCGTGTCCGCGAAGGAGCTCGAGAATGGTGGGGACCTGATCGGGATCTGCGGTCAACAATCGTTGCTCAAGATAGGCAATAAGATTGGGAAGCTGCGACGGATCACTGGCAAGCAACGCCAGACTGAGGTTGAGTCTTGCAGAAGATTCTTCGTCATACCGTTCCAAAGCTCCAACCAGCTTCGGAATCACCCATTGTCGGTACTGCTCGTTTCGCTCAATGATCCCGGGGACCTGTTCGATCTGGGCACTCGCTAGTGTCGAAACCACTCCCTTGGCACGGTTTTCATTGGAGGCCTTCCTCGATGTCTTGTGCAACGAAAAACCTGCCACCGCGGTGACGCCGAGAAAGAAGACTATCGCGGCAAAGCGACCACTGTGCAGCTGCCCGGCCCGGCGCATCATGTTGCGTTGCGAATCGGTCCAGCCGCGTTTTTCGGTTAGTGCTTGGATCGATGCCCATTCCCACCAGGATGGCAGGTATCGTCGTTCCGGCTTGGAATTCCAAAGGGTCGACCGTTCCGTCAACAGCAACTCCGCACGGCCGCGACGTGTCTCGCGCTGTTTGCGAGTCAACCATTTTCGAAGCGACGGAACCAGGTAATCATGGGTCAATTGATAGAACTGCGCATGGCGGTCGGATGCCGGTTCGGTCTGAGATCCCTCCGGGTCGGTTGGCGTAATCAACCGGAGTTTTCCGTCAAGGATTCTTAGCAGCTCGTTGAACTCGCCCGATCGTTCGTCGTAACCCGACGCCTCAAGCAACTCCAAGTGCGATCGCATGTTCCCCTTGATGTCGCTGCCGACGTCGGGGAGCAGCTTCATGAGCACTCGACGAGCAGCATCTTGGTGCAAGCGATGCTCGGGATTCGCGTCTCGATTGCCAAACATCTCCTCCAAGAAGTTGGCACCAATTCCCTCGGTCCCCCCCACCGCGTCCAAAGTCTCGGGAATCCAAGGCTTGCCCTTGACCATCTCGGCGAAGAGTGCCAAGCGGACGGAAACCACTTTACCATCCTCCGCCAATCCCGATGCGACAGCCTCAACGAACTTCCGCTGCGGGTCCGAGATCCGGCCGAGGTCTTGTGGGAGTTTGCCAAATGCCTGACCAAACTTCGTCAGCACGCTCGCTGCATGGTCGACGTCAAATAGATCAACCGTAGCGAAGTTGTGACCTTCTAGGATCCGTGTCTCCAATTCTCGCATGAATCGCGACGCGGCCATGGAAAAGTCGTCGCGAACCATCACCAAGGATTGGAGCATTCCGCCATCGCATTGCCGAAGTGCTCGCACCAGATCCGTATCGTGCTCGGCACGATGCGCGTGAAGCCACTGTTCGAACTGGTCCAGGATCACCACAACTCTTCGGCTCTCGTTGCGACGCAACCAGCTGAATGTTTCGACCAGTGCAAGCTGCTTGGGTAGTTCAGGTAAGTGCTTGCGCAAGCCCCGCAGGATGCGCGTTTCCGTCTCGTTTGGCGTTGCTTCGAGATAGATCGCCGCGACATCCTCGGACAAACGTGGCAGCAGACCTGCTTTGACCATCGATGATTTCCCGCACCCCGAGGGGCCGTAAATCAAGCCGACTGAGAATGTCTTGTCCGGATCGCATTCTTCGATCCGTTTCTTCCAGAAGCGAATCGATTCCGGCAACCCGTCGCGACTTCGCGGACCGGGAAGGAGGTCGAGAAAGAACTCGGCATCTTCGGCGTCAAAGGATCGCAGTCCTTTGGGGACGATTTGCGATCCATCGTCTTGGACTTGCGGCCCTTGTTCCCAGCTGAGTAAGTCGTCGGCAAATTCGGCAGCGGTGTGATATCGGTCCGAGGCCCGTTTCGAAATCGCCTTGAGGCAAATGCGTTCCAGTTCCGGTGCAATGGAGTCGTCAAGACTACGGGGACTCGTGGGCTCGGCAGTGACCGTTTGATAAAGGACCTCATTCTTCGTGCTGCCACGAAAGGGGCGTTTGCCAGTCAGCAGTTCGTAGAGAACGACGCCGAGGGAGTAGATGTCGCTGCGCGCATCGAGGCGATGGCCCTCGCCGCGGGCCTGCTCGGGGCTCATGTAGTCGGGCGTTCCCGCGACTTTCGCATCGCGCAGGTAGTCCTCTTCACGAATTGCCAGCCCAAAGTCCGCCAGGTACGCGCGGCCGGTGGAGTCCTCGAGCAGGATATTTCCGGGCTTGATGTCTCGATGGATGATGCGTCGTTGGTGGGCATGCTGAAGTCCCTGGGCGACGGAGGCCAACAATCGTGCCGCCTCACCGTGCGAGAGGTGATCCCGCTTGATCCGATCGATCAGCGTGCAACCTTCGATGAACTTCGAAACAACGTAGATCGCGCCATCATCGGTACGCCCAACGTCGTATACCGGGACGATGTTCGGATGGTCCAAGCTCGCCACCACGCGGGCTTCAGCCAGATAGAGCTCGGCGTCTTTCGGTGATCGGAATCGTTTCGCCGTCGGGACCTTGACCGCCACCTGTCGGTAAAGCTCCCGGTCGAAGGCGAGGTAAACCCGACCGTAGCCCCCTTCGCCGAGCAATCGTTCGGATCGGTAACGTCCAATCGAGGCCCCCGTCGACGACTCATCACTTTCCAGCGTCTCGCAGAGATCGGCGTCGCGTGAGTCAACGCTGAAGGTGCCCGCTGCCTCGGCGACGATCGTGATGTCGTCCGACGGGTGCGCCGGGCCGAGTCTCCGTCGCAACAGATCATGAAGGTCCGAAAACCTTGATTCGAACTCATCGATGCTCGTGGACGGGTCTCTCTCCTTACGTGCAAAGAACTCTCCGAGGACGAGCTCCAACTTGAATTCGAGGTGCGATGCAAGATCTGGAACGCGGCCAAGATAATCCTCGACGCGAAGTGGCTCTTTGGTCTGCCAGCGGCGACGCTGATCGAGCAGTACGACGGCAAGCCGAGCCGAAGCATCCGAGTCGTTGTGATGATCCAAGAACTCAAAAACGTCCGGTGGAGAGTTGCTGGACTCCCAGAGGGCCTCGAACTGAGTTGCCTCTACCGGCTGCATCGAAAACTCTTGCGTCTAGCAGGAAATGCCTGGACTCTTGCCCAATGGAACTAAATAAGCGTGCTCGATTCTGGAACGGTGCCGAAAAATCGTGCTCGTGCTCAGCGAAGCGGTGCTCGTAATCGAAACGGATGCGAAAAACTGCATCCACGAGTTCGAGCACGAGCACCGTCGCGAGCGACTGAGCACGAGCACGAGCACGACTTGCCATTCATAATTGCGCACCCTTATCTAGATTGTCCGTTACGGCTTGACGCAATTCAATGACGGCGAGAGCTATTGGGGCGAGAATCCGCATTGTCTGACACGAAGCCACCACCGAATCGCGCACATTTGTTCCCTGGTTGGCTCGGTCATCAGGAAAAGCGTTTTTCGAAGATTGGAATCCGTAACGACGCTTAACTAAACTTGAGAAACGGCTAGGTGTTTCAGCGAGTCAGAGTCTCAAATCAACCTGAATCGCCCGCTGAACGAGACGTTCTGGTTGCGGCCCCACCACGGCGAATCATTGATGTGCCCAAGTCCCTTTGTCATTTGGTTCCATCATCGCAGTGGGTCGACGCATCTCAGCAGCTTGCTCGACAGTCACCCGGCGGTCGCCAGCTGGGGTGAGTTCTTTTATTTAGGCGAGGCGGGGGCGACGCAGGACGTTTACACGCGATCGGGCACCCCGAACGAAGCGACGTTTCTCGACGACTTCTATTCCTACCGCTGGGACGCGGGCGGAGCAAACCTGACCGAAACCGATCCCGAGCCGGGCTCGTTTCGGGCTGTCGGATTCAAACTCAAGTATCAACAGGCTGAGTCGTATCCGGGCGTGATGCGCTACCTCCGCGAGCAGCCTCGGATCAAGGTGATCCACCTGGTTCGTACCAACCTGCTCGCCGCCCTCGTTTCCTCAGCGATGATTCCACGATTGTTAGACCGGTATCGACGTCCGAATCTGCTCAGCAGCGATTCCTCGGGCAGTTTGGAGCGGACCGTTCGGCTGGATCCCGACACACTCGTTCATGATCTGCAGGAATTGGCATCACGCATCGATCGTGCACGTGACGCGATTGCCGGATTCGATTCGATGGAAATCACCTACGAAAATCTCGTTGATCACCCGGGTGTCACGTGTCGCTCCCTGCTGGAGTTTCTCGAGGTGGATCCGACCGTCGACTTGGAATCACGCTATGTCAAGATCATGCCCCGTTCAATTCGCGATAGCCTGAACAACTGGCCCGAGATCTCCGTCGCGATCGAAGGGACACCGTATGCGTCGATGCTGGACGAGGAGCGTTAGCCGATGGTGGGTCAGGTTCAATTCTACGTTAACGGCGTGCATGCCATCGGGGGCGTTACCACGTGGTCGTTTCAAGCAGCCTCGTTCCTGGCCGGGCGTTATCCAACAAGCGTGGTGACCGTTCACACGGGCCATGACCGATCCGGACAACAGTTTCCCGGTCCCGTGACTGAGGTTTGGCGTCGGACCGAAGGTCCCGCGTCTGGCCCCGCGCGTGCCGTGCGCGAGACGCTTCCCGAGCGTCCAGCGAAGCCGAGCAAGCCAGTCAAAAAGGAAAAGAAACCGGTGAAGCCAACCAGGCACGCGAAGCCGACCAAGCCGACCAAGAAACCGATCGAACCCCCGCCGATGCCCGACGGCGATGCCAGCGGATCGAGCGAGCAACGAACGGAGGTAAGCGAGCGGGTTGGCGCTTCGTTGCATCACAGTGCCGAGCGGGCGATTGCATCGGCCGAGATCTTCATCCCGAACTATCTTGATTTTGCCTACAAACTCGCCGCACGATCGCGCGCTCGCGGAATCGCGTCTCGCTGCATCGGCGTTTGTCACTGCGACCAAGACAACTATTACCAGCTGCTAACACGCTACGCACCGATCATTCATAGCTTCATTGCGGTGAGTCCCCGTTGCAGGGATCACTTGGTCAAGCTGCTGCCGTCGCGTGCCGCCGACATTCACCTCGTTCCCTACGGTGTCGTGACCCCGAGGGTCGTGACCCCGAGGGATCGGCGGACCAATCACCGGACCGGACCGATTCGATTGTTGTATGCGGGACGACTGGTGCGGACGCAAAAACGAATCTTCGATCTGGTGGAAATCGTCCGTGAACTGGACCGGCGTGGAACGGACTACTCACTTGACATTGTCGGCGTGGGACCGGATCGAGAACCGTTGGCCGCGGCGTTGTCGCATGCTCCGCGAGTTCGTTTCCATGCTGGGGTTTTCCACTCCAAGATTTCGTCCGTCTATCGGAACCACGATGTCTTCTTGCTCCCTTCGGAAACCGAGGGGACTTCGATCGCATTGCTCGAGTCGATGGCTCACGGACTGGTTCCGGTGGCCACACGCGTCAGTGGCTCCGAGGACGCGATCATCGACGGATTCAATGGGGTCCTGTGCGAGGTCGGCGACATTTACCAAATGGTCGATGGAATCGTGGCGTTGGCCGCGAACCAATCCAAGTGCCGGGAGATGTCGGAGCGTGCGCGGCTCACGATTGAGCGAAACTACCGAATCGACGACCAGTTGAGCGCTTTCGAGCACTGTGTGCAGCAAACGTTGGATAAACCGCTCGTCCCCGTCGAGGCCGCGCGGTCGGTTCTCCGATTGTCGTCGTTGTAGCAAGGTCCCTTTCGAGCCGGCGCCTTCGCCCGACAAAAAGCAGACACAACGCGCCACCATTCGACATTGCGGTGGCTGCTTGACCTAAAATGATCGTTCCGGTCTGTCAGAAGAACGCTTCCCATCGCAGACTCTCGACTCGCAGAGGACTTCCCATGCCGAATCGTCCCGTCCGACCAGTCAAGCCGACCCGAGCCGCCAAGCCGACCAAGGCGATCAAACCGATGAAGGCACCGCAGCCTCCGAAGCCGCACCGGCAACCGGTTGCCAGCAAGCCCTCCGTCCCTCCCAAGGCCGAGAAGCCAACCAAAGCTGTCAAGCCGACGAAGCCAACCAAGACGAAGAAATGAGGTTTATTCGTCTCGCCTGAGGCTGCCGGTAGACGGTTCAGCCGGTCGACGGCAAAGAGCGGTTGCGAGCAACGCCGGCCCGTCGATTGGAGATCGCATTTGATTGGTGCTGTTACTTCTGCTATTTCCTCCCTTGGGCCCGGCTGCGTAATCGGCAATCTGAGGCATCAAGTTCCGCCCCGGCGGGGTGGTGAAGTTCTGCATCAAAATGGAAGTTGACTGGTGGAATGCAACACGGCGACGGAGCACGTTTCGAGGTCCGCTGACACCGAATCGGAGAGGGTCATTCTTGTTCATGGGACTTTCGCTTCGTCGGCCGAGGACCACGGAACCGGCTGGTGGCAAATCGGAAGCTCCGCGTATCGGGAACTCAAGAAACGGCTTCCTCCCGGAGTTTCTCTGGCATCGGAAGGCGAGCTCTTTCGCTGGTCCGGCGAGAATGCCGAGCGTGCTCGCAGCAAGGCGGCTGTGCGGCTTCTGGATCATATCAAAGCATCCGAGGAGTCAGGCCGTCCTTACCACCTGATCGGACATAGCCACGGCGGATCGGTGATTTGGGCCGCGCTACGGCTAGCCACGGCACGCAAGCAGGAACTGAGGTACCTGAAGAGTTGGTCGACCGTTGGAACACCGTTCTTGCACCATCAGTCGCGATCGCCGTGGAGCGTCAGCAACATCGCTTGCATGGTCATGGCATTGCTGATGCTCAACCCGGCGGCCCTCTGTTTGCTTGGGCTGCTACAGATGCCCTACAAGGTCATGACAGGTCAGATGGAGGATGGTTTCGTCCTCCGGCCGGCAGAGGAAGTTGGTTTTGTTAACGCGACGGTTCGAGCGCCCGTGCTCAAGGGACTGGAATTGCTGGGGATGTCCTTCACGGCAACCGAGGGTGGGACCCGACTGGGGGATTTCGATCCGCAATCGGGAGAATCGATCGCCCACTTCATGTTTTGCACCGTCGACGGTTGGCTCATTCTCTTTGCGATCGCGTTGTTGGGATATTTCACATTGCTGCTGGCGAGCTTTTTCCTGAGTTCCGTCTCGGAGGTGCTGCGAATCACTTGGGAGAAGCGGCTTGAGCATCGCGCCTTTGCAAGATTTCGCAGTCGTTGGCTGGGGATCTGGACCCCGGACGATGAGGCTATCAACGGACTTCGAGCGACGATGAAATTGTCGGTTTCGTTCATCGGAACGCTCGCGGTGCGCGAGCGAGTTTTTGTCTCGGACCTGTTTTCGATACCCTCCCGCCCCATCTATCGCTTGTTCGCGCCCATCTACAACCGGTTCTTTCGGCCGCTGTTGGATTCCAAGATTCGTGAGATTGTCATCAAGACAGCCCAGGGAAATGACCGACCTGCGGCGCAGGTCATCGCGGTTTCGCCGCACCCTGTCCTGCCGCCGCCCACGCCGTGCGCGCCGCCACTGCCCGAAGCGTTGCAGACAAGGATTCGATTGAAGGCTGACAGGCACGCGAATGACCTGGGTCCGAAGTTGCGAGTGCTGTTGGCACAACCCTCCCTGTCAACTGGATTTGAAGCGTTCGCTCAAGATCTTTCGGGGCGTGAGCTCGTCCACACGTCTTACTTCGACCACGCGGATGTCATTGATCTGTTGGGCCTCAACATCAGTTGGTGTCGTGGAAGAAATAGCCTTCGACGGGCGGGGGCTTCCCGCGAAATCCGTGAGTGGTTCCATGAGTTTAAAAGATTGCAAATGGTCCAAGAGGCCGAAGAGGAAGCCTTGGTGCCCCCGATCGATTCCACTTCATCGCCACCGGAACGGTCCATGGCTGCTTAGGTCGACAGCGTAACGTCATCTGCGCGCAGCAGATTCCGGGCGCTGAAGCAAAGACGCGAGAGACTCTGCTGACGCAGAGCAGAGCGATCCCACCAGACTCTTTTCCTTACGTACCGGTGTGTCCTCTCCTGCCCCATTGGCGGGTTGTCTTCGTCGCCTTCATGAAACGGTAACAAGGTCAAAAGGCCCGGGGACCCGGACAAGCCTGAAGGAGTTTGCCAGGGCCAAGGCCCGAGCCGCTATGATGGTGTGTCCATTCGCTCTAGAAGTCGCCGACCCCTCTGCGATCGTATCGCCACGACCGTTGGGGCGTACAGCAACGATCCGTTTCCATCGGTATGTATCGACATGACTGCAATTCATTCCAACCGTTTCATCAAGCTGATCGCTTTGCTGGTCAGTCCTGCCTTCCTGTCTTTTTCTTCGTTTCACCCGGCTGCGTTTGCCGCTGGTGTCACCGAGATTGGCCCACAGAATCGAAATCCGCTTCGCGGCAAAGAGGTGGATTGGATCGATGGTGACTACATACTTCGCAATGATGAACTGGTGGCCGTGATCGCCCGTCCGGGCCGACTTCGCGATGCCAACATGACGGTCCGAAGTGTCGGTGCGTGCCTGATCGACTTGACTCGACTCGACAGCCAATCGGACCAACTCAGTTGCTATTACCCCGCCGCCGGACGGTACAAGTTCTTCGATGATTCCCTGGTCGAATTTGGGGAAACCGACGGCGGGGGCGTTTTCTGGCGGTGCAAGTCGTCCTCGTCGGTGGCGGGCGATAACGGCGTCGCCACGGTCGAGTACCGCTTGCGCGACGGAGATGGCTTTCTCACCACCAGCATCCGGATCGAGGGAGAAGACTTAGAGGTCATCAAAGCGTTCGATGGCGTCCGCGCGGATCGCACGTTCAAGTTTTCCGCGTTGCCAGGCACCCCGATTGCCTTTTGCGAAGATGAGTACTTTCGACAGACCTATGGCTTCACCGCGGCCGGTGGCGATGAAGTTCCGGTGTGGAACAAGGATCGAATGCGACGCGTGCAGTATGGGCAGGCAGCCATGGAGCGCGAGACCGGTAGCGTCACTTGGACGACACGCATCTATCCAGCCACATCATCCCTCGACCTCTGGGGCCTGACCGAAGGAGCGGCGCCACAAACGTTCTCGGTTCGCGGCGCCGTGGGTGACCAGCCTCGCATCAAGCTGAGTGTCATAGGCGGCGACACCGGACCGCTCAAGCAACCGGCGGTGTGGCGATCTGCTGCCCACGGCAAGTCGATCGTTCACTTGCCACCCGGCCGCTACCAGATCAAGGCGGAAGCGATCGGTCACCAGCCGACTGAGCAGGAGATCGTGGTGGGTGATGAAGCGGCCGATCATCCATTCGAGCTGGGGCCAGCGACCCGCGTTGCCGCCACGATCACCGACGAGGCGACTCAGCCGATTCCCTGCAAGGTGACATTCTTCGGAACCGAGACCTCCTCCGGTGACAAGACACCCGATCCGGAATTTGGGCTCGACAGCCAAAGCGGCTCGGTCGGCAATTGTGTCTACACGGCTGACGGAAGCTTCGTTCGTTCGATCCCGCCTGGTTCCTATGACGTGTTAATCAGCCGAGGACCGGAGTATGACGTGGTCTTCAAGAGGATTGATCTCGAGGCTGGTGGTGAGGCGAGGATCAAAGCCACCATGCGCCGGGTTGTCGACACAACGGGCTGGGTTAGTGCGGAACTGCACAGTCACAGCAGTCCCTCGGGCGATAACACGTCCGATCAACTCGGTCGTGTCGAGAACCTGATCTGCGAACATCTTGAGTTTGCGCCCTGCACCGAGCATCAGCGCATCGAATCGTATGATGATCAACTCGAAATACTCGACGCCGAAGCGTACATGGCAACTTGCAGCGGCATGGAGTTGACCGGGTCGCTGCTGCCCATTAACCACCAAAACGCCTTTCCCTTGAAACGCTCACCGTACGCCCAGGATGGTGGTGGACCGAGGACCAGCGGCGATCCGGTCAACCAAATCGCGAGATTGGCGATGTGGGACGACAACGCCGTCAAGGTTGTGCAAACCAATCACCCCAACATGCGTCAGATGCTCTTTGATCGAGACTTGGATGGAACCGACGACGGCGGCTTCTCAAAGATGGTGGACTACATGGATATCATCGAAGTCCACCCGCCGGAGTTGATCTTCCTGAGCGATGAGGAGACCGCGGCGCTCAAGGACCCCGATTCGAATCGGATGAGGCCGTGGATGAATCTGATTCGCAGTGGTCGACGCATTCCGGGCGTCGTCAACACCGACGCCCATTACAACTGGCACGGCAGCGGTTCGCTGCGGAACTGGATTCGCTGCAGCACCGACGATCCGGCCGAGATCTCAATTGAAGAGATGGTCGAGCGGCTAGAAACGGGGCAGGTGATCATGTCCACCGGGCCCTTCATGACAGTGCATTTGCTGCACGACGATCTGGAATCGCCGGCGGAGTTGGGAGATGAAGTTGAGATCAAGGACGACTCCGCAGAACTCGCGGTCAAGATCCAATGTGCGAATTGGTTGGACGTCAATCGTGTAGAGGTCTTCGTCAATGGCGAGCTGCAGCCACAGCTCTCACGAACGCGGGCGACCCATCCTGATGCCTTCGGAACGGGCGTGGTGAAGTTTGACCAACGATTGAAGGTTTCGCTGCCACCGCGTTCCTTCATCATCGTGGCGGCAATCGGCGAGCGACTGCAGCTCGGTCGCGTGATGGGAACCCGTGAAGGAAAGCGGCCTCCGGTTGTCGTC
>JARFQX010000423.1 GCA_029287555.1 Rubripirellula sp.
ACTTGTCGTCCGGGAATTGAGAACGACCCTAACACATCGCCACTGACGCTCGGGCAGCGGTGCCCAGGTTCGTATCGATTACGAGCACCGTCGCTGCGCGACTGAGCACGAGCACGAGTACGATCTCTTACATGCCAGAACTATTTAAGTATTCGCAGGCCAGCTTGATCCTACTTGGTTTCGAATTTGCGTCGCCCGCGTCCTACTCAGTGTAACACTCTGGTGACCCGCTCACGAAATGAATTCCCCCGCATCAAATTGCTTGCAACCCGTTTTTTCGGGGGCGCTTACTGGACACCTCACCCTTGTTCTGTACAAAGTTACAAATCTTTGCGGTTGAGATCTATTCCCAGGGGGCGGGGCAGTGTCTCTTACTCGGTTTCAGCGACGATTGCGCGCGGCTTCGCTTGGCAAGGCCGAACGGACCTGGTTTCCCAAATGGCTCGATGGCTACCGACGCCACTGCCGTGCCGAGCCCGATCAAGATCTGGCCGTCACCGAATCACTGGTGATTGGCTTTCTCCGTTCCCTTCGCGATAACCGCATTCCCGCATGGCGCCGACTCCAGGCCGCTCGAGCAATCGAGTTGTACCAAGAGATCATTGAAACGACCGACAGGCTCGACTTCGCGCCGATCAAACGTACGCTTCACGAGATCGCCAGAAGCGAATCTCAAAACGTCTCCCCTAGCGATCCCCAAAGCCAATCATCGGTCCCCGGTGAATGGAATCCCGGAGTTCTCGATTCGAATGAACCCGAAATTATCCAGCGAATGCGCGGTCGGATGCGCGTCCTCGGCTATCGACGTAGTACCGAAACCGCTTACGTCGGTTGGCTGCGACGCTTCATCCGACATGTCGATGATGAACGCCTGGAACGCTATGGTGAAACCGAGATCGCCGACTTCCTGACCGAACTCGCCCTCACCGGCCATGTCGTCGCTAGTACGCAAAACCAGGCAATCTCGGCACTTACACTCCTCTACGAAAAGGTGCTCGGCCGCGAGTTGGGATTCATTGGCTCCCTTCGAGCCAAGGAGTCGCTCTATCTTCCCGTAGTGTTGACCCGCTCGGAAATCGTCAGCCTGCTCGCTCAGTTTGCCTGGGACTTCAAGCGAACCATGTTCCTCTTGATGTACGGCAGCGGGCTGAGGCACCGCGAATGCCGGACACTCCGGATCAAAGACGTTTGTTTTGAAAGGCATGAAATTCTCGTTCGCAACGGCAAAGGGGAAAAGGATCGCATCACCGTCTTGCCGAAGCTGGTTTTCGATGACCTGAAACGCCAGTTTGATTCCGTACGCCTCCTCCACAACCAGGATCTCAGCGAGGGATTCGGCGAGGTCTATTTACCTTACGCGCTGGCGCGGAAGTATCCGAACGCGAACCGCGACTACCGCTGGCAATACGTCTTTCCTTCGCGGCAACGAAGCCGCGACCCAAGAAGCGGTGCAATCCGACGACATCACGTCCACGAGACCACCTTTCGCGAAGCGTTTAAAGCAGCAATGAGTCGAACCGAAATCACGAAGCTGGCGGTTCCGCACACGCTGCGCCACAGTTTCGCAACCCACATGCTTGAAGACGGCGCGGACATTCGTACGGTACAACAGCTTCTCGGCCACAAAGACGTCAAGACAACCGAGATCTATACTCACGTGATGAACCGTCCAGGGATTGCCGTGACCAGTCCTTCCGATCGCCTGGTCTTCACCCTCAAGTAAGAGTTTGACAGGCCCGACCGCGCGCCATGATGACAGGCGATCTGGGCAGCCTTGAATCTGAATCTCCTTGCCATCGCCAATGTCGCCTTGCCAATCCCATCAAACAGCGAGCAGAAACGCGAATCGGCGAGGCGACCGGGCCCGCAGGCCATAAAGCCGATGGAGTTGGAAGTTGACGGCAGGCTTCTGATCGGCGAAGAGCTTGTGAAGTGGAACAGCATTGAGTCTTACTCCCTTTTTGGAACCGATTGCCGCGGACAGATCGGCGCTCAGCGATTTGGTCACCTTCAAGGGGCGTGAACGCGTCTCCTATGACTCATCTTCGTCCTTTTTGTACTGGTCGAGCCGACGGTAGAGCGTTCGGGCACCGATGCCCAGGACCTTTGCGGCTTCTTCTCGATTGTCGTTGGTCAACTTCAGCGTTTCTTCGATGGCCCACCGCTCGATCACGCTAAGTGGCTGGCCAATCAAACTGGACTCGGCACCGAACTCAATGCCCGCTTCACCCACCACTTCCTCGGATCCGTCGCTCAACTCGGGTGGCAGATCGTCAAGGTCAAGCTTTCCGTCGGTGTCGAGCACGACCATCGTCTCGACGAAGTTTCTGAGCTCACGTACGTTACCGGGCCACGCATACTCGTAGAATCGCTTGGTCACTGCGGGAGTGAAATGAGCCGAAGGCTTATCGTGTCGGCGCAGAAAGAGCTTTCGAAAGTGGTCCATCAGCGGCACGACATCCTCCGCTCGCTCCCGCAGTGGTGGCAGTTCGACGGTGACGACGCGCAGTCGATGATAGAGATCGTTGCGGAAGGTGCCCGCCGCGATCATGTCGTCGAGAGGACGATTGGTCGCCGAGATCAGCCGGACATTCACCTTGATCGTCTTGTTGTCACCGACGCGTGTGATCTGATGCTCCTCGAGAACCCGAAGCAACTTGATCTGGGTGCTCAGCGGCATGTCACCAACTTCATCAAGAAAAAGCGTGCCCCCGTTGGCGTACTGAAAGGCACCCTCGCGGTCGGAAACCGCGTCAGTAAACGAGCCTTTGACGTGGCCGAACAATTCGCTCTCGACCAAATTCTCGGCGATTGCCCCGGTGTTAATGGCAACGATCCGCTTGTTGCGGCGAGGGCTATTCTGATGAATCGCCTGGGCAATGATCTCTTTTCCCGTGCCGTTTTCTCCGGTGATCAACACGGTGGCGTCGGTCGCCGCGATCCTCCTCACGCGATCCACCACGTTCTGCATCTTCTTGCTGACGTAGATGATGCCTTCAAAACCGTAGCGTTCGTCAAGCCGTTGCAACAACTCCGTGTTTTGCCGCTTCAGAAAAACCGCTTCAGCAGCCTTCTCGGCAATCGCCCGAAGTCGATTCGGAGTAATCGGCTTTTCCAGGAAGTTGAAGGCTCCCCGTTGCATCGCTTCGACCGCAATCGGGACGGTCGCGTGTCCGGTCACCATGACGACCTCGCACTCCGGCAACCGATCTTGGGCCAGCTTCAAGATCTGCATGCCGTCGACGTCATTCATCACCAT
>JARFQX010000446.1 GCA_029287555.1 Rubripirellula sp.
TCGGTGCGTTTCCATTTCGTGCGTGATCGGTTCGACTGCAATCAATCGACGCAATGCGTTCAGCCCCGTTGGCGGTTGAAGTTGCCATGGAATGACCACGGCCCGCTTTGAATGCCTGGAAAGAACCTCATCGATAAAGGGTCGTTCACTCAGTTGCCTCCCGACGAGAATCGGATCGTGAACCACCAGCGGGAGAAGCGACTGGTTGATGATCCAGGCATAAGGTTCAATTTCCGCGCGTCGCAGATCTTCCTGCAAACGCTCCGCTTCATGCACCGGGGTTGACTCTGGCAACGTCACCACGAGCACCCGCGTATAGTCCGCGTCACGCAAGCGGGGCAAAAGCTTTTCAACGCATTCGGGCATTTGGGTGGATTGCCGAGTCACCTCACGGTGATAGGCCAAAGCCGAATCGAGCAAGAGAATGGTGTGGCCGGTCGGTGCCGTGTCCAACACCACAAAGCCATCGGCGCCCTCTGCGACGGCTTGAGCAAACGCTCGAAACACCGCGATCTCTTCGGTACAAGGCGAACGCAGGTCTTCGTCGAGTAGTGCCTTCCCCTGATCATCAAGGTCAACACCTGCCGTCCGCATGACCTCGTCGCGATAGTCGGCGGTAACTTCAGCGGGATCAATGCGGCTGATCGTTAATCCATCGAGTTCGTCCGCTGCCATAGCCGCCTGCAGGTGAGCCGCCGGATCCGTCGTTGAAAGATGGACCTTCAGGCCACGTTCAGCCAAAGCAACGGCGACTGCGGCAGCTATCGAGGTCTTGCCAACACCCCCCTTGCCCATCGTCAAGACGACGCCGTGCTGCTGCTGAGCGAGTTCATCGATCAGCGTTGGCATCGCTAGCGTTTCAGCGTGCGCGACCGATCTATGTTCTCGAGGCAGTTGCTCCGCCGTGGAAAAGCAACCATCCGGGGAACCAAGATTTCGCAGTGATTCGATTCCCACCAAGCTGCTTGCGGCCAAAGGAATCGTCGTCGTCGGGAACTTGCACAATCCTTGCGGCATCTCCGTCATGGCTTGCTCGCAACGCTTCTGCATCGCAACGGCGACCGGATCCGTTTGGTCCCTGGCAGCAAAGAAACCATTGATGACCAGATGTTGATTCTCTACCCCCAACTCCCTCAGCTCGGCACTCGTTCGGTCGGCTTCCCGCAGTGCAGCGGGTTCAGGACGCGTCACCAGGATGAGAGTGGTTGCATCGCGATCGCTCAGCGATTGCACCGTTGACTTGTAGACGGCCTGTTGCGCCTGCAGTCCCGCGAGCGGCCCCAAACAGGACGTGCCCGACGTATTGGTTTCCATGAATCCAGACCATGCCGAAGGTAACGTCAGCAGTCGCAACGTATGCCCCGTCGGCGCGGTGTCGAAGATCACGTGATCGAAATCGGCCGTCGCCGATGCATCACCCAGCAACTTCGCAAACTCATCAAACGCGGCAATCTCCAAGGTGCATGAACCCGAGAATTGCTCTTCCATGCTCTGCACAGCCGCCTCCGGCAACACGCCACGATAGGGAGCGACCATTCGCTCCCGGTACTCGGCTGCGGCCTGCTCCGGATCGATGTTCATCGCCCACAGATTCTTGACAGATCCGATACGCGTGGGCTTATTGGACAGTGGTACTGCGAGGACTTCGTCGAGATTGGAAGCTGGATCGGTTGAAACCAGCAGGACTCGACTCCCATGATCCGCCAGTGCGATCGCGGTGGCACAGGCCATCGATGTTTTTCCAACCCCTCCCTTGCCGGTAAAGAAGAGATTACGAGTCGGACAATCGAGAAACTCCATGACCTTTTCCTTTGCCCCCTTAAAAGGGACTCGAGTCGAGTTAATAACCGTGCGAGATTGTGGAACCCTGCGAAACTCCACGTGCTCGTGCTCGACTATCGAATCGATTGACGCGATTCTTGGCGATCCATTCGATTTCGAGCACTGCTTCGCTGAGCACGAGCACAAGCACGAGCACGAGAGAGAACGTTAGATCATCATCGCGCTCCCTTATTTAATTTATTTAGCAACACCCTGAACTGCCACAACATCCGTCGTCCGCCATCGGCAGCGTCGCTTTGGAGGCGAGTTTGGTTCCCGTCCACAGTGCAAGATTCTCGCGAGACGGATAATCGTTGCGGCTAACCACCTGGCCATCGACGATGATTAAGGGCAAGCAATCCACGCCCTCGTCGCTCAGCATCTTCTGAACGCTCGCGTTGGCGGCAAACTTTGCCGGGTCCTGTGCCAGGTTGAATCGATCAACCGTGTGCCCATTCTCTTTCAGCCACTCCAGGTCGGCCGCAAACTTCGGGAGCACGGGATCAACCTGCGGTCCGCAAACTCCGGTGCTGCAGCACATGGCCCGATCGTAAATCTCAACATGACTCATCTTCCTCTCCTCGCAACAAATCGCCCATCGACGCCAAACGATGGTCTGGTTCAAACAAACAGACTACAAGCCGTCAACCAACTGTTTCAGTTTCGCCAACCGGTTCGCGTTGATGCAGTAACACACTTTCGGTCCGTCGACTTCGCCTTGGACCAGCCCCGACTCCTTGAGAATCTTCAGGTGCTGGGAAACGGTTGACTGCGCCAGCGGCAAGCAGCTAACAATCTCGCCGCACATGCAAGCCTCACGTCCGATCAACAAGCGGACAATTTGGACGCGCGCCGGGTGAGCAATCGCCCAAGCCAGCCTCGCCAATTCGTCCGCCGAGGCGTCCGGCACCAGTTTCACCGTGGCGGAATCGCATTTCTTCTTCGCCGCTTTCTTTCCCACAAAACGTTCCCGACACGAATATCTATCGTCTATCTACGATGAACGATAACAGTTAAATTCTCTGCCGTCAACCAAGAAGTCGTGCGACACCCGCAATCGTCCTGACGAAGCACCCAACTATCCAGCTTCGAGTGGGTGGAAACGGTCCTTTTCATTGCGAGGAGCAGCCGGGGACAGGAATCGAACGTCAGGACACGACACGGCGGGGCTGCCGATAGACCCCGCGACTGGCCCAACGAGAACCACTTGCTATGATGGATTCGTCCAGGCGGCTGCTTGTAAAGCCGGCCCATCGCAATCGTTTCGGCGTTTTTCGGCCCCGCTTGGATCCCGCCTGCCCAAGAAACTGACCTGCACTGTTTGGTCGTCCCGCCCAATGCCTTTGTCTCTGCGAACAGCCAGTCGATTGTTGCTGCTGCCGTGCCTGCTCGCTTTCGCCGTTCCGACCGCGCTGGCGGAGAATCCCGACGAGCTTGTAAAAGCCGAAGCGAACGTGACGGTCCACCAGTCGGGTAGCTCGGACGAACAACCGACCTTCGCCGAATGGAAGGCCATCGGGCGTGAGCGTTCGCGGTTCAAGAACTTCGCCGCCGGGAACGATTCGCCCGACGGACGTTCCAAGGGCTCGGAAACCCGTCAAGCGAACTTGGCTCAGTTCGAATCCACGATTAGGCCACTTCTGGAACAGAACTGCATCGACTGTCATGGTCCGGACACGATCGAAGGCAATATCCGAATCGATACGCTCGATCCCAACCTGCTCGCCGGTGCTGATACCGACTGGTGGTCGGAAGTATTCGCCGTCATCACCAAGGGCGAAATGCCACCTCCCGACTTTGGCGAACTGAAAGACAACGAACGGCGGCAACTTGTCGATTGGCTATCCGCGGAACTGCACTCCGCGTCGATTGTGCGCCGGCGGTCCGGCGAGCGTTCCGCATTCCGGCGGATGACGCGATACGAATACAACTACGCGCTACAAGATCTGCTCGGCCTGCCGTGGGACTTTGCCAAAGACCTGCCGCCCGAAGCTCACTCCGAAGAAGGCTTCGAGAACAGCTCCGATCTGTTGCATTTGTCGGTGTCGCAGTTCGAGACTTACCACCGCATCGCTCGCAGCGCGCTCGACCGAGCCACTGTGACGGGCGACAAGCCACCGACAAGG
>JARFQX010000499.1 GCA_029287555.1 Rubripirellula sp.
GTTGATGCGAGACGATCAGGCACACCAGCGAATCGAACGCCTCTTTCACGAGGTTCGAAGTTTACCATCGGTTGAACATGGACAATTTTTGGACGACCACTGTAAAGATGAAGACGAACGCCCCGCGCCCGCACGGCCAATCCATGGGATTCATCATGATTCACTTTCTTGCCTCAACGCAGACCGGTTGCCGCCGGTTATTCCCAGATCATTTGCGACACAGAATAGCTACCCTTGCTAGTGTGGCGTTTGCAGCCCTGTTAACGCAAATACTTCATGCGCCGGTCGTTAAAGCCGAGTCGAGCGATCGCCCCAATGTTGTATTGATCCTGGTCGACGACATGGGACTGCATGACCTTTCGATCGAGGGCAGCACGTTCTATCGCAGTCCCAACATTGACAAGCTGGCACGCGGAGGGATGCGGTTCACGCAAGGCTACGCCACTTGCCGCGTGTGCAGTCCATCACGGGCGAGCATCCAACTTGGCAAATTCACGGCTCGCCATGGGATCACCCAGTGGATCGGGGCCAAGTCGGGAATGGATTGGAAACGCGAGGATCCGCTGCTGCCGGCCGATTACCTGCATGCGCTTCCCCACGATGACGTCTCTCTCGCCGAAGCGATGCGCGAAGCGGGCTATCGAACTTTCTTCGCCGGCAAGTGGCACCTTGGTGGCGATGGTTCACTTCCCAGCGATCACGGTTACGAAATCAATGTTGGTGGGCATCACCGGGGAAGCCCGCCCGGCGGTTTTTTTGTTCCCTACAACAACCCGCAAATGGACGACGGACCGCCGGGTGAATCGTTGACACTCCGCCTCGGCCGCGAGACGGCCGACTTCATCCGCGATCACCGCGGCGAGCCATTCTTTGCGATGCTTTCCTTCTATGCCGTTCACGCGCCGGTTCAGACGACAAAGGAATTGTGGAGCAAGTATCGCGAGGCGGCGCCCAAACTGCCTCCGGGGACGCCCCGGTTCAAGGTCGATCGCACGTTGCCGGTCCGCCAAGTTCAGGACCATCCGGTTTACGCCGGCATGGTGGAAACCACCGATAACGCCGTCGGTAGCGTCTTGGACGCGTTGGAAGAATGCGGATTGACCGAATCGACCATCGTGATCTTCACCAGCGACAACGGAGGTGTTTCCTCCGGCGACGCGTACGCGACTAGCAACTTGCCGCTGCGAGGTGGCAAGGGAAGACAGTGGGAAGGAGGAGTCCGCGAACCTTTCTACATTCGCTATCCGGCAATCACCAAGTCGGGTTCGACTTGTGACGTGCCGGTGACCGGAGCCGATTTCTATCCCACGGTCTTGGAATTGTGCGGACTTCCGGCGCGGCCGCAGCAACATGTTGACGGTGTCTCGTTGGTTCCGCTTCTTCAAGGGGGAAGCATCGATCCGCGTCCGCTCTATTGGCACTATCCCCACTACGACAATCAGGGCGGGGAGCCGAGTTCACTGTTTCGAGATGGCGACTGGAAACTCATTCACTATTACGAGGACGGCCGCAACGAACTCTACAACCTTGCCGTCGATCCATCGGAACGAAGCGATCTTTCCCGATCCTATCCCGCCCGAACCGCGAGCATGTGGAATCAACTGGAGCAATGGCTGCTGTCGGTCGGGGCGAAGTTCCCCGAGCCGGATCCAAGATACGATCCAAAGCGTACCGAAGCGAAGTTCGAGCGAATTCAAACGAATCTGCTGCAGCGGTTGGAAAAGACCCACGCGGAGATGCTCGAACCCAACTGGATACCCAATCCGACCTGGTGGGGAAGCAACGTTGACTAGAAGAACGTTGCGAAGTTGGGTGTTGGGTTGTCGGGACCGCTACCGGTCGGACAGGACAAAGATCAATCGTCGCTAGAGGCCCTTTGGGTACTCGGTGTGCTTGGTGTTTGGACCCGTTTTCTACTTTGCCTTTTTGGGGTTCGGGTCCCGCGCTAGAAGCATTAAACCTTGTGCGTCACCGCACGGCTTAGTGAGTTCGCGGCGGACGGGGAATCGATCGATCGCGTTGGCGTAGCTTGGTCGCCCATGATCGTGAAGAACGACGAAGCCTGGATTGTCCTTGAGATGACGGTGAAGCCTTTCCAGGATTGCCGGCCGATCGAAGCCGTCGACGAAGTACATGTCGAATGGGCGTTGCTGAAGCAGTTGGTCGAGCCGATGCCGGATGTCGGGCTCGGAGCACCGAATGAGAACGATCTTTTCTCGATCGGTCTCTTCCCGCGACACCGCCGAGAGCACCCGTGCGATCCATTGGCCCTCTGCCTCGAACGACCACCAATTCTGCACCGTCGGTTCACGCGAAAAGGTCGTCGTTGAGCCGCCAGCCCCAAACTCGAGGACACTTCTCGGGCCGCGATCGCGAATCAGTGCGCGCATTGACTCGATCTCATCGGCTCGCATGTAGGGAACCAGCGAGCGTGCCCGATCGCTACTTGGACGAAACGAAGATCGAAACTGGTCGCTTTCGAAAACGTCCAACCTGATTTTGTCGAGCTTGCGGCGTTTGAAGGAAGCTTCGGTAAAATGGATGCCGCGGCGACCGATCGGCAGGCTTCGATTGACGGTGGTGACAACCTTCGTCAAGCGCGCCATGCCCACGGCAATCGCCGTGACGGCATCTTGACCGCAAGATCGATCGGCCCTTGCGTACTGCCGAAAGTCCCATTGTCCGGGGAATCGGCCTAAAGGAATTTCACGGTGCGGATCGGAACAACCATCCGTTTGTTGAATCTTCGAATCCAGCCACCGTCGAATCGCAGGGATATTCCGCCGACGGTACGTATGCCCGCACAGAAAATCATGTTCGTATTGGTACATCGTCTCGCTGATCGCCCGCCACGTTTCGCTCGGCATCAGGTAACCCCACCAATGGGAGTTGGCCGCGATCACTTCGTCGAGACGAGCCGCCTTCTGGTTCGGGGGCATCAAGCACGCGTTGTACGCCTGGACCACACCAACATCGTCATATCGTGAACGGGCCCATTCCAAAAGTCTTCGACAAAGACCGATGTAATGGGGTCCCACGACCATGTCGTCTTCAAACAGGAACACCAAGTCGTAGGCTTCCTGGTCAAAAAGTCTGCGGCGAGCATCGATCAGATTCCTACCGCAATCCAGGTTCACGGAACGCAGCACGGTCTCGATCCGTCGAGGCCGAAAAGCGGCGCGGGATTGCTCCTCTCGCAGTATCTCGACGTGCAGGTCTTGGGCGTTGCCGTACCCCCCGTCAAGAAAACACCAAAGATCACAATCCGCTATCGCCTCATTGCGAAAAATCGAACGGAGCGTTGGCAAGAAGTAGTAGGGCCGATTGAATCCAACGATTGCAACCGCGATACGCATGGCGGTCACCCCTTACTACGGAACCAGCGCCGATCGGACAACGATCTGACTCGGGTTAAGGAACTGCTTTGAAAAACCTGCATCCCGCATGTTTCGGTGCAGCACGACGTGCTCGCAATCGGCTCCGCCGTAACGACACTCGCGCAGGCATGCGAATCGGTAAACGCCAAGCCCGCCGAAGCACGACTCGACCTGCAACAACGGCATCCCCCGGCGCAAGGAATCGCCACGATGTTTCAATAGAACCCGTGCTGCGGAAGTCTTTGCTGCCCGAAAAGCCCAACTGTCGTAGTGCCAGCGCCGGGGAGGCTGCTGCGGCGGCGTGGGAAAGTGATCCAGACCATACGATCCGACAAAGTCCCAGTCGTCGTAACCAAAGGTGTTGGCGATTCCCTCGTAACTCCATCCGCCCACCAAGTCCATGTCCACCGCAATCACGTGAGTCCACGACTCGCAATCACTTTGAAGATCCTGGAGATAGCGGTTTCGGTACTCCGCCATCGCCGCGGCACGTTCGAGACTACGGGCCTGCGGAAATCGAGGGAGTCCCAGTCGATCGCTGAGGACCTTCACGCGGTGATTGGAACTCGCCCATTGCAGCAGCAGCGGCAGAGTCCGATCGGACGAATCGTTTTCAACGACCACGACTCGATACTCGCCGAACATCGCTCCGAGTCGTTCGATCCTGGCAATCGTTCTCGGCAAGTGCGGCGCGACGTCTCGGGCGGTTCCAGCTATCACCACTTTGGCTTCCCGCATGCGAACCGTTCCCAACGCAACTTTTTCCTCGTATCGAACCCGGTCCCCCTCGTCGCAGGGAAAAACGGATTCTGGAAAGTCGGCCAAGCTCTGTCCGGGATAAAAAGGTTGCTCCAAGTCCCCACTAAACCATGGTGCGGTTCGATTGCGTCCCATCCCGGGCCGTTTCCAGATAGAACTCGTCGATCCAATGTGCTGAACGAGGCTCGGGTAGGGGCACCACACGTCAATGCCTCGTCGGTGAGTCCACTCGCGAATCAGTTCGGGAATCGGACGGTGTTGGCCGTTCCGCTGCGGTAAGCTGCGGCGCATCACCGCCGGGTCGCTCAGGAACAATCGAGCCACGTCTGCCGGGAAGATGACTGCCAGCGATCCCCAATCCCAGTCGGTCGGCATCCGGTGCCATCCGCAAGTTTCGAAAACTCCTGGATTGTAAAGCGACACCAAAGAACGCCCCTGTTCTTTCCAAAGTGTCTCTTCGAGATATTCGCGAAGCGATTCACGATCGTGGACATAAGCATCGTCTTGAAAGATTGCGAAGGCATCGGCCTCCGGATGAATCGCGACCAATTCGGCGAGCGATAGATACCACGCCGGGCAAGCCCCGACTCGCTGCTCGCGCCACGTTGTTGGCAATCTGGCCAGATGCCTGGGAACGCGAACCGACCCATCAAGAAACAGGTGAATTTCTCCCCATCCCGACCGCTGAAGCGCGTCCACACAAGTTTGCAGAGTTGGTTGAGTACGGGGCGACGTGGTGACACCGACCGCCCAATACTGCACCGCGTCGTTTGTCGGCCGCGACGGTACGATCTCCCGCAACTTAAGCCGGCTGAGCCGAGTCGGTTCGACTGACCAATCGTAGCATCGCCCGCACTGTGCGACCGTGGTGAGGTCATGCCGTGGATGGTGGCAGACGTAAGTTGGTTGATCCAGCGTTTGGCTTCGCTGTTTTCCCTCTGTCATCGATTTGTCAGCGGTCGATTCGCATGCGGGGCCCAGGAAGCAGCACGGTTCTACGGCGCGGAGAGGAAGCTGGGCCTCCCCGCACCATTCCTCATCCTGCAAGGCGCGTTCTGCCAGTGAAGTCAGGCGATCCATCCGTTCGCCATCCAAGTCGCCTCCCTTGGCTGCCCGCATTTCAGCAAGCCTTGTGTAGAGAAGGCTTCCGACCACCGGATTCAATCGGGTCGGCGTAGGGGGAAAGGTCTGGCAACAAGCATGACATTGTTCGTCGGAGACGTGACACCCCTCCGATGTCCCCAACAGGGAGGCTAACAGTCCGCAGTGCGCGCGTCCTTCCCCCAGCGAGCTGCGCCAGGGGCACGTTTCGGGTGTCGGCAGAACGATTTTACTGGGGCTTCTAGGCTCGCTCATGGCCCCTCACCAAACGACGGATTGCCTCATTCAAGATCTCGATGGCCGCAGCCCAGCTATGTTCGCGATTCACATACTCAAAGGATTGTCGACTCGCCTCGACGATCGATCGACCATGGACTTTGGCCAGCACGTCCGCAACATCCCGGGGTTCGATGTGGGGCACTGGAATCGCACTGCCACCGGCAATGATGCCGACTGATGTGCCGCGGACGGGAACGGTGGCCAGCGGTCGATACTCGTTCATCGGCGCAACATCAATCGTGACCAGGGGAAGTCCAGCGGCCTGGCATTCAAGTAGCGGCAGACCGATACCTTCCCAATAACTCGGTTGAACGCACACGTCGCCTTGTTGATACAGTTGATGGTTGGATGACGTGAATTGACCGACAGAGACGTTGGACGGCCAACTTGATCGCTTTTCTTCGGTATGAACGATGAACCGACATTGGGGAAGCAACTCGGCCGCCCGCAACAGGACTGCAAGCCCTTTTCGTCGTACGATCTCATCCGGTCCCGGAAGCTTCGCCTTGCAGCCGCCACGACCTCCGACGAAGAGAAAGCTCCGGCACTGTTGACGCTCGCGGAACCGAAAACGTTGTACGTCGATCGGCCAGGGGACCAACTCGAGATCCCAGCCAAAGCCGAATCGACGTTTCCATTGCTGGAGAATCTCGAGAGTGTGACGCGTCGGGCAGATCATCAGGTCAACGTCGTTGACCCAGTGCAGGCCCGGCTCGATCCACTCCCAGTGTGGAATGCATATGACGGGAATTCGAAGTTGACGTGCGATTTGGGTCAGTCTGGGAAAGGCCGGCTGTTCCACAAAAATGACGACGTCCAATCGGTCGAGCCATTCGGCAAGCGCTTGATCTGAAATATCCGATGGAGCATAGCGACACACCGGCAGCATCTCCGGTGAACTCTCGGAGACCGGGGCCAACCACGCCGACACCTCCAACTTTCGGGCAAGGTCGCGATTGACGTGCCCGAGTCCGAACTTTGAATTCCATCCGACCAGTCCGATCCGCGGTGACCGAAACCTCAGGCTTGAGACAATCGCACGCTTCGATGTGCTTGGTCCAAGCCAACGAGGTACCATTCGCCCACCGGAATCGGCGGTCGCCCCACCTGCCTTGGATTCGCTGAGGGGCTCGTTGACTTGGCTCAGCCGCTCTCGGGCGAACGAGGCGACGTGATTTAACTGCACGCACTGCGTGGCCGGAACTTCGCCATCGAGAGACGTCGAAGCGGCCTTCGAGTAAACCAGCGACGCAACGACCGGATTGAGATCTGGGACATGGGGCACGGGAAACTGACAGCAGGCCTCACAGACTTCGCGAGGCACTTGCGATACCCTTCGAGACTCGCTGATCAGTCCGTCGACCATCCGACCGACCAGGGCGCACGATACGGCTTGTCGTTCAGCGTGTTGCTCAGCATGCCGCTCAGCTTGTTGCTCATCCGGTGGGCAGGGAATCCGATGCGGGCAAGCCTTCAAACTGCGTGCCGGAGCGTTATCCAAGGCTAACGCCTTTTTGGAGTGGTCACGCATTCTCCCTCAAAGGTCCCGGGCCGATCCGGAGGCGATCCTGCGATTTCCTTGGAACTCTCCGGCCGCAAAACCCATTTTCCCTCTCGCCATTCCCACACAGCTCGGTCCTTCGAGACCGTTATGCTGTAAAAGTGATGGTGAGGATCTGGATCATGCACAAACTGCCGCGAGAGGAAATCCGTCAAGGGAGTGACAAGCTTCGCCAGTGATCCGAGATGGCCGGCAGCCGTGACTAACTGATAGGCGATCACAGCCAACGAGACGGCGATTACAATGAGCGAAATCGAATTGATTACCTCGGGAACATTCATTTCAACTCACCGCTGTCTGTTCGGAGAATGGTTCGTGCGATGCGAAACCCAGTAAAACTATAACCTTTGCTGCCCGGGTAATTCAAACTTCGCGACTTGGTTCTCGATGTTGGCACGGTGTAGTTGCCCCCTCGGAGCGCATAGTTGCCGGTCGCCGAGGGTGCGGGATGGCACCATTCCGCGACGTTGCCGTGCATATCGTAGATCCCCCAAGCATTGGGATAAAGAGACCCAACGGGAAACAATTTCCCACGTGAGTTGCCCGCGCAGCAACAAAACTCCAACAATTCCACGTCACTCGATCCGTGAGACCACGGCGTCGCCGTCCCCGATGAACAAGCGTATTCCCATTCCGCTTCAGTGGGTAGGCGATAAGAGGTTTTGCGCAACTGTTCGTCGCTCAGTTGCAGATGGTCAGTCGTGATTCGATTACGTTCCGGGTAACACATGTCCACCTCATCGAATCCCTCTGCGGATCGCTCGCTCAGCCACCGACAATACTGCATCGCAACGACACTGAAGACATTATTGGCCGGCCAGGTGTGGTCCTCGGGGCCTTCCAGGAGGAACGGAAATGACTGCTGGCATCGCAAGAGTTGCTCGCGACTCACCTCCGTCGAACTGATCGCAAAAAGGTGCGTCCTGGACTTCGGCCCGGCCGAAGCCTCTTCTTCTCGACCGGCGACTAAAGCTTGAGGACCGGAGGCGTAAACCGGAAGTTCAAGGATCACCATGGTGATGCCTTGCTCGTTGACCCACCAATTTCTCTGCGCTAGTCGCTGGGGTACCTCACTCACATCCCGACTCGGAGCTTTCAACTCGACGCCCCAACCTCGGAGCACGGTTCGAGCAGCGCTGCGATCGGATTGATGAGGGCTGGAAGCAGCCAATTGCTGCAGGTAGCCGGTGACGTCGCTCGCGTCGTCGGCCGTGCGCTGGCCGCTTCGAAACGGGTCAGTCGCCAGGATTAGCGCCTGACGGGCAACAGGATCCGTCGCATGCCGCAACGAATTCCAGAGCCTTGCGAAAGGCACTCCATAGTGATGTGCCTCAAGGATGACTCGGGTTCGTACCGACGGGTCGGGCTGCTGCGACAAGCAAGTTTCGACCAAAGGGTGATGTGGGTCCAGTCGAAGCAGGGCCATGAGACCGTTTGCGACTTGCCCTATCTCGCGCGGCTCATAAGCGGTCTTGCCGACCAAGGGCCAGAGCTTACGCTCAATCGCCTGTAAAACTTGACTTTGCTCGCGCTGCGTCTTCGCCATCAGGATGAAGTGTTGCGATGCTGAAGCGGACAGCAGTAATTCAACCAGCAATTCCGAATCGGCGTACTTCGCCAACGTTCGCGCCGCGGCGGCACGTTGAGTTTCGTTCCTGGATGAATCGTGAAAAAGCTCGACCAGCACCGGCTTCAAGGCGGGATAGGCGTTGCCGAGGTGATCGGCTAAACGATCCTGGTGATACGGATCTTCCTCCACTAACGCTTCGCAGATTTCATTGATTCGGTCTTCTCGATCATCCAGCAAGCTCGTACCCGAATCACTTAACAGCGTTGCGTAGCGGAGCATGGCTCGGCGCGATTTCGCC
>JARFQX010000508.1 GCA_029287555.1 Rubripirellula sp.
ATTTTCGTTCGCATCAGCTCGACGACTCCCGAGGATGACATCGTCAAAGAATGCAAACCACTGCGATCCATGTCGCTCGAGACGGACTTCGTGGTAACGGGGCTGCTCGCTCGGATTGTTCGGCATCTCAGCGACCGGTCCCTCGGCGACCAGCTCGGAATCATCCCCCTGCTTGGTGCCGAAAACAATACCGCCCGGCGAGAGTCCAATGACAAGACGCGGCGCACTGCGAAGATCCTCGCCTTGGAACGCGAGGTGAACCTCGGCGGCTTGAGCAGCTTGCAGATCGACACCAATCCGAACGCCAAAGCCCTCGGCGGGAGACAATCCCGAAGTTGCCGCTTCTGGCAACGGGCGGACAGCGGATCCACGACCGACAAGGACCGCGCCGCCTTCGCTGTCGACACCACTCTTCCAGAGTCCGGCTCGGACAATCCATCCGGTCATCGTCCTGCCGTCGAACAAATGACTTTCGTAGCCGCTCGGACCCATCGATGGAACTGCCGGACGCCGCCATTGACCTTGCAGCAGAACAACCACACCGAGGATGGACACGAGTGCAAGAGTGGCCCCCAAGAGCTTCAACCAGCGTGGCCATCCAGCCCCCGCGGAGGCTGCCATCGTCGCAGGCGGCCGCGTGCTTGCCAAATCCCGCTTACCCGACGTAATCGCATCAATACGTTCGAGCAAACCTTCGTAGTCACCGATGCGTTCCTCCGGATCTGCCGTCATCATGTCGAGCATCAACTGATTGACCTCGGGCGCAAGATCAGACGGCAACAGTTCGACCCGTGGCGGCTGGCCCGTGACTTTTGCGGCGATGATCCGCGAAACTTTTTCGGGTGCAAAAGGTGGCTGCCCGGCAAGCAACCGAAACAGCGTCGCACCCAAAGCATAAATGTCGGCGCGGTGATCGACCTCATCTCCGGAAAGTTGTTCCGGGGCACAGTACATCGGTGTACCGAGCGCGGCTCCCTCGACAGTCAATCGGGTCTCCTGCTCATCGATTTCGGCCGAGCGGTGAAATCGGGCCAAGCCAAAGTCCGCGATCTTGACCAGGGGCACGCCCGGCGGCAAATCGTATCCGGCTGGGGCGTCGGTCAGCAGCAGATTAGCAGGCTTGATATCACGATGAATGACGCGCTGCGAGAACGCGTGAGCCAAGCCAGCGGCAGCCTGCCGAATGATTGACAACGAGGTATTGGTGGGGAAAGGGCCCTCATCGAGCCTTCGCGCCAGATCCACACCTGGCACGAATTCCATGACGAGGTAGAGTCGATTCCGATGCGATCCGAAATCGTAAGCGCTGACAATGTTCGGGTGGTGCAAACGACCGATCGCGGCGCCTTCCTGCTGAAACCGAGCGACCACGTTCTGGCTGGAAAGCCCGCTTTGAAGAATCGCCTTGATGGCGACATCACGCTGCAAGTGCGGCTGCCGCGCCCGGTAGACAACTCCCAAAGCACCGGTCCCCACGACGTCCAACAACTCGTATCCGGGCGCCAGGTCACCGGGCGCCATGAACGCCTGCACGATTTCGATATCAACAGGCTTCAACCACTCCATCTCCACTGCCAACTGAGACGGCGGGATCTCTCGTTGCGTCGAGAGCTCAAGAAGCGCTTGCGCCGACTCCTCGCTCAGCAGGCCCCGATCGCGGGCGACGTCGACAAAGGCCTCGGAGAAGGATCGATCGGATTCCGACAGCATGCGAGAGTGAAGTTTGAAGAGTGAAGAGTGAAGGGTGATGTGGGAGGTGTGAAGAAGATCGGTTTCACCCTTCACACTTCACATTTCACTCTTCGACTATCTGGTCCAACTGGTCGAGCATGGCCTGAATCGATGGACGATCGGCGGGGGTCGATCCAACATAGGAAAGTCTGACTTTGCCCTCTCGATCGATAATGAAAGTCGAGGGGGATGCCAGCTGCGCCACAATGCCCAATTGCTTGACCGCAGCAAGGTCTTCATCGAGCAGCACGGGAAAAGGAAAGCTGTCTTTACCGGATGCCTGCAAGCCTGCTTGTTGGAATTGCGGCAGTTGTTCTCTAGATCCCGGGTACACCAGCAGCACTTCCGCATCACGCTGTTTGAACTTGTCGTAGTTGGCAATCAAACGGGATGTCTGGGTCGTGCAGTAAGGACACAACTGACCGGAGAATCCACGTGTGAAAACGAGCACCAAATTCTTTTTACCTTGGTACTGGCTGATCTGCACGCGATCGCCCTGCGGATTGACGAATTCCAAATCATGAACGCTACCATCGTCGGGACGATTGCTTTGAATCTGGTCGAGAAATTGGGCGTCGCTCGGATTCATTTGGAGAGCGGTGGCGTTACTGCGTTCAGCCGCCGCCGGCACGGGATCTCGACCCGCTCGATCGCATCCGACGGTGAGCAACAGCACCGCCGCCAAAGGCCAAGAACTTCGCGATTTCGACAGAAATGAGTTCATCTCTCAATCGTAGCCGATTGGGTTGCCACTGCGTGAGAGCAAAACCAGGCAGATCCCTCAATCACTGGGCGGCCGTTGCGACGATGAACGTCGCGGTGGGGCTGCTGCAGACGTCTTGCCAGTCCATGCCCGTGCCACTGTCGGGAAAGACGCTTGGCGGTTGGTCGGTATCCACTTCCAATTGATAGATCAGACTGCGTCCGTATCGAGGCGAGTCCATGCACATCAAGAGCCGGCGGCCGTTTGAAGTCCATGCGAGTCTCTGGCCCGTCGCATCGACGGTACGAAAACGGCGGGACAACGAGGGACTGCCGGTCAACGAGAGCACTCCCAATTCGATCTCTCGATCCAGATTTCCGAGCAGCGCTATCCGCTGACTGTCGGGTGACCACGTCAGCGAAGGTTGTATGTACCGATACGGGTGATCTTCCTTGGCGAGCACGACGCGTGATCGCCCGCTGGCGACATCGTAGATCCGAATGCTGGTGTCGTTCGTGTAAGCAATCGACGTGCCATCGGGCGACCACTGGGCTCCCCAACCGTCATCGATCCGACGCTCCGGATTTCCATCGAGTCGCATGATCCACACGCCCGCTCCGCCTTCGTACCGAGAGCAGGCGAACCGCGATCCGCTCGGCGACCAACTTGGCATCAGCCCGGTGCAAACGTCGCGAGTTTCACCACCGTCGGCGCTCAAAGCAACGATCAACGACTTGTGCTCGCCACCCGGCGGGACCGCGTGACAGAGGATCGAGCGACCGTCGGAAGATACCGAGGGCGAGCCAATGGTTGGAAAGCGGTCACTGGCGTAGATCTCGTCTACACTTTCGCCTCCCCCGGAAATCCGATAGAGCGAATAGGACTTCTGCTGTTCAAATTCGAACTCGTCGAGCGTCAGTCGGTCGTCACGATTGCGGTCAAGTCGATGAAAGTAGTAACGCTTTTGCAACTGGAACAAATCGCGCGGATGGAAGCTGAACTCTTCGAACGATAACGCATCATCATGATCGTGATCCTCCGGAAGCGATTCCCAGGGGTAGTTGAAATTCCCCAGCATGGAAAGTTGAAACTCAACGAGGGACAACTTTCCATCGCCGTCGTCGTCAAAGGCTGGCACGTTGCTGCGGATCAGATGCTGGCGATTAATCGGCGTCGTGGCAGCCAGCTCCGCTTCGCTCAACAGGCCGTCGCCGTCGCTGTCCGACTTGCCGAATCGGTCCGTGACATTCAAGACGTGGGGACCTTCTTCGCTGGCATACTCGAACAGGGACATTCGGCCGTCGCCGTCTTTATCGAGCGCGCTGAAGTCCGCTTTGGCACCCGGGGTGTTCCATACCGCAACCACGAACTCCTGCTCGCTGATCTCATCGTTCTGGTCGGTATCCGCTCGCAGGAATCCGGCAAAATCGACAACCCGCCCGTTACTCAATCGCAAGGGATCGTCGGTCACCCAGCGCAGGCCGAGTTGAATCTCCAGGAATCGCACGGCTTCTCGACGGGTTACCACGCGATCGCGATTCGGGTCGGCATGCAGGATCAACACACGGTCGAGCCGGCGGCGTCCATCGGTCGACAGCGATGCGATGTAGTTGATCGTAAACGTCGTACTGTCGACCGTTTCTTCCGGACGGAAGTTCCAACTGTCGTACGACTCGTCGAGAGCCTCCACCGCCCGCTGCAAAATCGCTTCGAACGGATCTCCTGGAGAAACGGACTCGGCCAAGAGCCGCGGCGCGGTCAGGAAGGCTTCGAGAGCCAGCACCAAGGTTGCGATAACATGAAACCAACGCATCACGGTGACCTAACTGCGTGATGTCACGGACCGGCCTGCCGACGATGCAATCCCTTCACCGGTCGTTTCCTCCACCAGTCGCCGCACGATTTGTCGGGCGTCGACGCCTTCACTCTGCGCCGCAAAGGTGGTGATCAAGCGGTGGGTCAACACGGGCTCGGCGACCGCCTGGACATCTTCGAGCCGGACCATGTATTGGCCGCCGAGAGCGGCGCGCGTCTTGCCGCCGAGGATCAGGTACTGGATCGCGCGCGGTCCGGCGCCCCAGGAAACAAGCGGCCGAAGCCAATCGGGAGCGGCGTCTTCCTGCGGTCGAGTCTTCCGAACCAGACGAACCGCGTACTGGTAGATATGCTCGGGCACGGGAACTCGACGCACCAAGTGTTGGAAGTCGACAATCTCATCGGCATGCATCAGCGGATCAAGCGTCAACAACTTATCGCCGGTGGTGGTG
>JARFQX010000530.1 GCA_029287555.1 Rubripirellula sp.
GGTTTGGATCGTGATGAACCGCTGGGTGTTCTCCCGCGTGATTTGCCGTGGGCCGACGATCTCCGCTACCTCGGCTACCTGTCGCAGCGGAATGAGCAACCCGGACGGCGTGTTGATGACCAGCTCGCGGATGGCTTCGGGTGTCGCTCGAGCCGCTTCATCGTAACGCACGAGGATGTCGAAGCGCCTCACACCCTCAAAGACCTGTCCGGCCGTCTCGCCGCCGATGGCTGTGCGCACGGCCGATTGAACGTCCTCAATATTGAGTCCGTACCGGGAGATTTGTCCACGGTCGACCCGGATTTGGAGTTGCGGCGTCCCCGTCACTTGATCCTTCTGCACATCCGCCGCACCCGGCATATTCCGTACGACACGCTCGATTTCCCCGGCCTTGTTCACCAACACGTCTTGGTCTTCACCGAACAACTTGATAGCGAGTTCGGCTTTGGTACCGGTGAGAAGTTCGTCGACGGCCGCGGCGATCGGCTGTGTAAAGTTGAACTTGGCGCCCGGGAAGTCCTCGAAGGCCTTGCTCATCGCGGCGAACAGCTCTTCCGGCGTTCGGTCGCTCAGCCACTCCTCCCTCGGTTTCAAGCCGACGAAAGCCTCCGCGTTGTTCACCGGGTCTGCGTGAGCGCCGACCTCACCACGCCCGACGCGCGTCACTACCTGCTCAACCTCTGGAAATTCGTCGAGCAGCTGGTGCTCGAACTGTGTGACGCTATCGCGGGCTTCCTCCAGAGCGATGGAGGGTGCCATGGTGATGCGGACAAGAAGGTCCCCCTCGTTCAGCCGAGGAACGAACTCGGAGCCGAGCCGAGGGAAAATGACGAGTCCGATTGCGAGCATGGTGATGCCAAGTCCGACGGCCAGGCGCCTTCTTCGCACGAACAGGCCGATGATCGGGCGATAGGCGCCGATCAGGCCGTTGACCAACCTATCCGCGATGCCGGGCTTGTCGCCTTCCTTAGCGCTCGGTCGCTTGATCAGCATCTCCGACAGGACAGGCGCTACGAATATGGCGAACAACAGCGACCCCAGCATCGCCAGTGACACGGTGAAGGCTAGCGGGCGAAACGTCTTCCCTTCATAACCTTGCAAGGTGAAAAGCGGCAGGAACACCACGATGATGATCAGGATGGCGAAGGCTATCGGCCGCACGACTTCAGCGCATGCACGTGCCACGATCTCGCGCTTGGAAAGCGCCGGATGCTTGCCTCTGAGATAACGGTCGACGTTCTCGACTATGACGATGGCACCATCGACCATGATGCCGATGGCGATGGCAATGCCCCCTAGGGACATGAGGTTCGCCGACAAGCCCGTGGCCCGCATGACGATAAAGGCCACGCAGATCGAAAATGGAATGGCAAAGGCGACGACCAGGCTGGGCCGCAAGCCGCCCATGAAGGCGAGCAGCACTACGATCACCAGAATGACTCCTTGGACCAACGCACCGTTCACCGTCTCCACGCTGCGTAGGACGAGCTTGGACTGATCGTAGTAGGGCGCAACGCGTACCCCATCGGGGAGCGCATCATTGATCTTATCGAGACGTTCCTTGACGTCGGCGATTACCTTTGACGTATTGGTCCCGATGAGCTTGAGCACGAGTCCCACAACGATCTCGCCCTCTGCATCCTTGGTGGCCAGGCCCTGGCGCACTTCACCACCGATCTTCACGACGCCGATGTCGCGCACCTTGACTGGCACCCCATCGCTGACCTTCAAGATCGTGTCCTCGATATCGGCGATGCCGCTCGCCAGGCCGATCGAGCGTACAAGATACTGTTCGGAGTTCTTGACTATGTACTGAGCGCCAGCATTTCCATTGTTGGCTTTTACCGCGTCCACCACGTCGCCGATGCCGAGCCGATAGCGCAGCAACGCTTGCGGATTGACCTGAACCTGAAACTGCTTGACCTCGCCGCCTAGCGATAAGACCTCGGTGACCCCGGGCACGGTCTGGAGGTTGAACTTGACGATCCAATCTTGAATCTCGCGCATCTCCTCTGGCGTGCGCCCGCCTTTAGTGTCCTCCACGTAGTAGAAGAGAATCTGCCCGAGGCCCGTACTAATTGGCCCCATCTCGGGCTCGCCAAAGCCGTCTGGAATCTCTTCGCGCGCGGTCTGAAGACGCTCACCCACCAGTTGACGTGCAAAGTAAATGTCCGTCGAGTCCTCGAAATAGACATTCACTACCGAGAGGCCGAAGTTCGAGACCGAACGAATTGTCTTGAGGCCCGGTAGGCCATTCATGGCCACCTCAATCGGGTATGTGACGAAGCGTTCGACCTCTTCGGGCGCGAGCCCCTCCGTCTCGGTAAAAACCTGAACAAGCGTCGGTGAAACGTCGGGAAAAGCGTCCACAGGTAGATGGCGGTAGCTCTGGTAGCCCGCCACCAGGACGCCAACCGCGATGATGCAGATCAGCAGGCGCTGCCGGAGAATAGCTTCGAGTAAGTATTGCATTGTCGGTGGTGACACTAGTGGTTATGACCGTCGTCAAAATCTGACTTGGCAAGCTGAGACTTCACGACGAAGGCACCCTCGGTCACGACCGTATCGCCGGTCTTCAGCCCGGCCAGTACCTCGACATAGTTGCCGTTGTGGCGCCCCAGCGTAACTGGCTGAGGCCTCAGCTTTCCGTCCTCGCCCCTCACGAACACAACATCTTGCCCTTCATGGACTTGCAGTGCCGTGGCCGGGACGCGCAGATCCTGTCTCTTATACACATCTGACGCTGCCGACGACTTCGCCGTAGTG
>JARFQX010000544.1 GCA_029287555.1 Rubripirellula sp.
TTGGGCGCAAACCGAGACAGCTGGTCACGGAGCTCCTTTACTTTCGTGTCGCGATAATCTGCATGCATCAACGTGTCTCCCAGTGCGGACACCACCACTGATCCTGTCCTTGCGACCCCGGCGGGTCGCTCAGCTTGGTGCCAATGTTGCCCGGGGATCGCCCTGTCCGTAGGGCGATGTCCAAGGAATTCAGAGAACCGTCAACCAGATGAAGGACCAACCATCACCCCGTTCACACTTCTCGTCCGCTGGCAACTCCTTGCCGCCAGCCTGTACTACTACTACGCGTAAAAGGCACGCTTAGTTTCATTCAAGACTCTTCGGTCGTCATCAAAGTTCATTCAAATCGCGGGAATTTTGGGGGTTTGAAGGGACTCAGGAAGCTTTTTCGCTCAACTCGTCCGCTTCTTGGTGCCTTGCCGCGGTGTCACTTGGCTAACTGACCAACGAATTGACGTAGAAAATCTTGGGCCAAATCATGCGGAATCTTCGGATTATGCCTCGGCTGGTAGTGTTAAAACGTTCAGATACCAGGACTTAGCGCTTCTCGCGATGTCAATCGCCCCAGGCTGGCCCCAGGCTGACTGTGCCCCAATAGTCCACACGCTTGTAAGTTTTTCCGTCATCTTGAAGTCGTGCTGTCTAAATATGAGACAGATCGGCCGAAATGGGGGAGACGATCTGTCGAATTGGCAGGCCGTTTTCCTGGCCGCTTTAGGCGCCCTATCTCCCAACGCTCAATCTTGGCCGCGTGTCAAGTTGAAACGGTCGCACTGATTCACGGTTTGCGCTGAATCGATTTACGCTCGCCAGTCGATCAAGTTCAGAGAGCCCACCAAGGGATCGAAATATCGGAAAGTCTCTCCAAAAGTCCGGGAACTCGATTCAGATGAAAAATCTCCGATCGAAGACATCGTCCGCCAATCGAAGACAGTTTCTTCTCGCCAGCTCGGCTGCGGTGACCGCGGCAGCCCTCACCGAAGTGGCGGCCCGCGCCGCAGAGAGCGCGGCCGAGAAGGGAGGAATACGGTTGGAACCAAGTGGTCGCGACCTGTTTCGTGTTCGCGTCGAAATCGAGGTCGAAGGCAACGTCAATATTCCGAAGAACGCTTTGGTCTCGCGCAAAACCGCGATGCAGGTGCCAATCAAGAGCGAGGCAACGCTCGACTACGAGGAACGATTTCGTCGACCACCCGGCGCCACCTCGGGTGAAGTCACGATGGCGGAGCGTTACTACCACGAGGCGACCAGCCGGAGTGAGGTCAATCGATCCGAATACGTCGGCAAGCTACGTGAGTCCGTCCGCGAGGCCATCGTCCGCCGGGAAATGCTTCCAGAGGTCATCTATTGTGCCGACGACTATTTGCAGAGGGATGAGTTGGAACTGCTGCGAATGCCCGTCTCGAGCATTGCCGTGGAGCAGCTGTTGCCCGCCGAACCCGTCGTCGTCGGCACTGAGTACAAGCCGAGTCGTGAAGCGATCGTTTCCGTCTTGAACATGACATCGGTCGAGCAGAGCGATGTGACGGCAAAGGTGGTCGCCATCAACAAAGGGGATGCCAGGATCGAGTTCCGCGGCAAGGTGATGGGATCAGTAGATGGCGTCCCGACGGAAGTGCGAACCGCCGGCAAATTGGTATTTGATCGCGAGCAAGGAATTTGCACTTGGCTGGCGATTGGAATCCACGAGACGCGCGAGATCGGGCTGGCCGAACCGGGATTCGACATTGCCGCAACGATCAAAATGGTTCGAAAGCCATTGCCGAGCCCGATCGCCCTGAGTTCCCCCCCCAAGCCGGTCGACGTGACGGCGCCGATTCCTCAGGATCGACTCTACGTGGAGTTGGCCAGTGATCATCTTGGATTCAGCGCGCTGATGGATCGTCGCTGGCGAATGATGAGCGATGTGCCCGGGGCGGCGATGATGCGGATGGTCGAGATGGACCGAAGCGTGGCACAGTGTGACGTGCGCCCGCTCGCGACGCTGCCTGCAGGCGTCCAGTGGACACTCGAGGCCTTCCAGCAGGACGTCCGGCGGACCTTGGGGGAGCAGTTGAGTGATCTGATCGAGGCGGAAGAGTCCCTCAGCCCGGCCGGCATGAGAGTGCTTCGGTTGGTGGCCCGAGGATCGGTCCAGGGGGTCCCCATCCAGTGGGTGCTGCTTCACTTCTCGGATGATTCCGGAAGAAGATTGCTGGCAACCTTTACGATGGAAGGGCAAAACGTCGCCACATTCGCTGGGGCCGATACCCAATTGGCGGCAACGCTGGGATTTCGTCAGTCGGCGACCAGCGAGTCATCGCAGCGGCAGGCCTCCCGTGAAGCGGCTGGCCAAGAGGTTGCTCGCGCAAAACCGAGCGATCAGGCCGGTGACGAAGTACAATCAGTCCTTGAACGGCGGTAGCGAACGGCCGCGATTGAGTTCTCCCTTTTTCTAACTGAAAGTAAAGAATCAAGATGTCTCTCGGCCGTAACTGCCTGTGCCGTGTCTGCCTTGTTGGTGTGGTCCTGCTCACGCTGGCCAAGCCGTGCTCTTCGCAGGAGCCGACTCGGAAAGACCCTTCGACCCGGGAGCAGACGCAGTTTGCTCCCGGCGTGGTGACCGTGATTCCGCCAGCCCCCAAACCGGAAGAAACGTTCGATGGACCGATGACGCTCCAGTCACTGCTGGAAGCCCATCCGGAGATCCAATTTGGTGGCGACTCGCATCCCGACGGTACGCCGCATTTCGATCCGCGAAGCCGAACGCTGGTTGAAATGGCCAAACAGGTCATCTTGCGTCGCGAGATCTACTGTTTGGAGTTTTCCTTCAAGCCTCTTCGACATATCTACCTCGATATTCCGCGAGCCGACGGACGGATGCAGCGAAAGCTGGTTTGGTACATGGTCTATCGGGTGCGTTACCGGGGCGGCGACCTGCGTCCGGCCGCCGACACGGTGGCGGGTGTGAAGATCTACAAGCGACTGGAATCGATCCACTATGATTCCCGCTATTTCTTTCCGACCTTCGTGCTCAGCGACCACCTGACCGGCCAGCGGTTTGTCGATCAAATCCTGCCGACCGCTCGTGAGAAGATCAAGATTCGCGAGCAGATCGATGCTCCGCTGCATAACTCGATCGAAATCACTCGAGTCAAGATTCCTTACAGCAGCGACAACGCGGCGGCCGGCGTTTGGGGGGTGGCAACGTGGACGGACGTCGATCCCAACCTCGACTTCGTATCGGTTGAAGTTTACGGGCTGACCAACGCCTTCGAACAAGAGGGCGAGGGTCCCGATGCACCGTACCGTCGCAAGGCTTTGCGATTGAACTTCTATCGCCCCGGCGACACGGTCCAACAAGCCGACGATGAGATACGCTTTGGCGTCCCCGCGTACGAGAGCGAGAAGGAACAGAATTACATCCTTCAGCAGTACGGGCTCGACGAGCGACTTGATTATCAGTGGATGTTCCGCTAAGGATTGAGCGAGGTCCGGGCTTTTTCGGACCTTCGTCACCCAGCGATGCGGAATCCCCGTTCGCGGAATCCCCGTTCGCGGAATCCCCGATTCGCCGGGGAGGAGCGGACGAAGGCGTCCGAAAGAAGGGACGTCCGAAAAAGGGCTCAGACCGAGAAAGCCGCGAGCGGCCCATCGGGTGCTTCGCAATCTTGCGGCTTGACCCCGTTTCCGGCTCCCGTGCCACCGATGGAAATGCTCTCGTGAAATGTCGCCGCCATGTTTGTTGACCGCGTCCTGATTGAGTTGCGCGCCGGAAAGGGCGGGGATGGATGCTCCAGCCTTCGACGGGAAAAATACGTGCCTCGCGGGGGACCCGATGGGGGCGATGGAGGCAATGGAGCCAGCATCATTCTGGAGGCGAAACTCGGCGTCAACAGTTTGGCGGCTTATGCCAACCAGCGGGTTATCCGTGCGCCGAAGGGTCAACCCGGACAAGGCTCACTTCGTCACGGCCGCAGCGGTCGGGACCGGCGATTCTATGTGCCTCCGGGAACCACGGTGATGGATGCGGAGGAGCACTTCGTCATCAAAGACCTGAAACACCCCGGCGACCATTTCGTGGTGGCCCGTGGCGGCAAGGGTGGTCGAGGAAACGCGCACTTCAAGTCGAGTACCAATCGAACGCCCCGTGAATGCACGCCTGGGGAACCCGGTGAGACGCGAGTCGTCATCCTGGAACTAAAGTCGATCGCCGACGTCGGTTTGATCGGCAAGCCCAACGCCGGCAAGAGCACTTTGCTAAGCCGCTTGACCAGCGCTCGACCTGAAATCGCCGACTATCCTTTTACCACCAAACATCCAAACCTGGGCATCGTCGATGTCACTGCCGACCGTTCGTTCATCCTGGCCGACATCCCTGGTCTGATCGAGGGTGCCAGCGACGGTGTCGGCTTGGGGCACGAATTCCTGCGTCATGTTGAGCGAGCTGGATTGTTGGTCCACCTGGTCGAGCCTTCGCCAGTCGACGAGTCCGATCCGATTGAGAATTACCATTCCATCCGCAAGGAACTTGGCCAGTACGATTCCGCACTTGCGGAGCAGGACGAGATCATCGTCGTTAGCAAGGCCGAATTGGATAACTCGGAAGAAACGGCGAGTGCGCTTCGGAGCGAAACGCAGAAAGAGGTGTTCCTGATCAGTGCGGTCACCGGCCAAGGCCTTGCCGAGTTGAGCGAGGAGATCATGGGCCGCGTGGAGGAGCGCCGCAAGGAAAGGATCGCGTCGGGCGAAGTCGTCACCACCGGTCATACCACCACCGATCCGAACGAAGAGACGCGCAAACGAAAACGCGTGCCGCCACACCTGGCCGGACCGACAGCCGCGTTGAGCAATGATCGCCAAGCAAAGGATTTCGAAATCGAGTCCATCGAACCGACGAAGTCCAAGGAGTCAAAGTGATCGAATCGCGCCAACTAGTGGCAGTCGATGTTGGTAACTCATCGGTCAAGCTCGCAGCGGCTCATGGCGACGTCGTCCACGATCATGCGATTCCCCACAGCTCGCCGCGGTGGGAACAATCGGTGCTGGACTGGGCCCAGAGGATCTTTGGCGAACATCCCATCGCTTGGCGAATGGCCAGCGTTCGACGCTCCGCCGCCAACCAACTTTCCGATGCGATCTACCAGCGGGTGGCCCCAACACAGATTCAATTCGTCACGCATCGGCACGTGCCGATGCCGGTCGCGGTCGATCATCCGGACCGACTCGGAATCGACCGACTGCTCAGCGCGTTCGCGGCCAGTCGCCGAGCCCGGATGCCCGCCGTGGTGATTGACGCCGGCTCGGCCGTCACGGTCGACTGGGTGAGCGGATCAGGCGAGTTCGGTGGTGGAGCCATCCTGCCAGGATTGGGACTCCAGTCACGATCGCTGTCGACCGAGACCGAGGCGCTCCCGCAGTTGCAATGGGACGATCCTCGGCCCTTTCGCCTGCCCGCCAGAAACACAGCCGATGCGATCCGCGCCGGGATTCTCGTTGGCCTTTCCGCGGCCATCGACGAGTTGATTGAGCGTTATGGTGCGAACGCCGAAGCAGCATCCGAACCGCCGAGTGTCTTTCTGACGGGTGGAGATGCGTCCACGATTTCGTCACATCTACGGCATAATCATCAGGTTGTCCCGAATTTGGTTTGCCGTGGATTACTCGAGTTGCCAAGATCGTTAGAGGTCTCTTCGAGTACCCCGTCGTCCGACTAGACAGCGTCAACATTCGATCTACCCGCTAACCAACGCTCCCATGCCGGCTACGAAGATCTCCGATTTGCTTCCCATTGCCCCCGGCACCCGAAAGCCCCATCCCTATCAGGTTTTGGGACTCGAGGATGGCGAGCAAGACGCGAAAGTCATTGCCCGGGCGATCAAGCAGGCGATTTCAAAGCTCAAAGCCGCCAAGCCACAGGCTGATGAAAAGACGTGGGCGCGGGCCGCGTTGTTGGTGAAACAAGCCCAGGAAGTTCTTTCCAGCCCCGAGCGGAAGGCCAAGCTTGATGCTCGGTTCGGAATCGTGTCGACCGAATCGATCAACGATTCGCCGAGCAGTGCGTCCGACCCGTTGGCAGCTATCCTGCCCGCGGTTGATCCGATCCAAACC
>JARFQX010000546.1 GCA_029287555.1 Rubripirellula sp.
AAACAAGGCCCCAAAGGCGGTGTCACCAAAACCACTGTTGTGCGTCGTGAACTCCGAACCCCGCGGCGGGTTCGCATCACCCCGAATGTGATCCATCGTCAAACTGGGGAGCATCAGCATCGTGTACAGCGTGACGTCATCAGTTGCACCATACATGATGTGCGCCATGTGCATTTCCATGGTCATCTTCGTCGGCGTGGCGCCGGCGTTGGTTCGGATCCCATCGACAACGATGCCAGGCGGCGGACCGGCGGGACCAATCGCGTCAGCATCCGAGACATCTGTTTTTCCGCGTCGGTTGCCGTCCATGTACATGTTCATGTAACGGTACTCAACCATCCATTCGCCCTTGTCGTGAACGTGATCCCCCATGACTCCGGCCGGCGCATGCTGATCAGCTAGTGACTTTCGGTCGCGGGTGTCGGCCTTGGCAATCGAACCAAATGCGAAGAGCGAGGCCAGCACGATCTTGGGCAAGCGAGATCGCTGGAGATTGCGAAACATCATGTGAAACTGTGGGCGTACGAGGCGCGATGAAGATCCTCTGTCGCTATCGGCGGTCGTGACCGCGAAGTTGCAAGTATGGACCGCCAAAGGCATAGATTGCCGCACGGTTCCGCCGGCCCATGACGGCTCGTCCGTTTGTACCGGACGAACGGGCTTTCGAATTTCGGCTTCAGACCCCAAAGCCATCAGCGTCAAGAAAGTCCGATCAGCCCTGCTCGCTCAACTCGAGCCATCGCTCTTCGCTGGACGTGAGTTCTTCGTTGAGCTTCTCGATCGCCTCGTGGAGTTTCATTGCCTCGTCGGGATCCGTCTCGGACAACATCTTGGCATTCAACTCTCGCTTTTCTTCATCCAACCTGGCGATCCTCTTTTCCAGATTCTTGATTTCCTTTTCCGCCTTGCGGCGGTCACGACGATCCCGTCGATGATCTTTCGAGGGAGCGTGGCCGGGGGTGCCCGCCTTGTTTCCCCCGGACTGACCCAGCCGTTCCCTTTCGCCTGCGTCGACTTCATTCTCGACTGACAGCAGGTAGGTATCGTAGTTGCCAAAGTAGTTCTTCACGCTTCCGTCGCGCACCTCGATGACACTGGTCGCAACTCGGTGCATGAAGTGGCGATCGTGGCTGGTGAAGATAACCGTGCCTTGGTAAGCCAGCAGCGCCTCGGCAAGGGCTTCGACGGTTTCCACATCGAGGTGGTTGCCCGGCTCATCCAACACCAACACATTCGCCGTTCCGAGCAGCAAACCCGCCATGCAGAGCCTTGCCCGCTCGCCACCGCTAAGCACCTTGATCTTCTTTTGAATGTGGTCGTCGCGAAACAGCAGCGCGCCGGCCATCGCCAGCAGATCTTGCCGTGTCGTGTTGCTATCCGACACGTACTCCAAATGCTCCAGCACCGTTTGTCGCTCATCCAAGCTGGTGTAGACGTGCTGGGCATACGTCCCAATCTCGACGCCGTAGCCCCACTTGATCGTCCCGTCGAGGGGCTCGAGCGAGTGTACCAGCGATCTCAGCAGCGTCGTCTTTCCCTGTCCGTTGTCTCCAACGATCGCCGCCCGCTCTCCGTGTTCGATCTCGAGCTGAATGCCGCTTGCAACCACATGGTCCGGATACCCAATGGAAAGACCTTCACAGCGAACCGCCGTGCCTTGGCGAGGCTGCACGCGGGGTGCCGCGATGCGCACGGTCGGCTCATCGACTTCAATTTCATTCGTCTGCAACCTATCGAGCTGTTTCGCCTTGCTTCTTGCCTGGCTTGCGGTCGAAGCATTGGCGCGGTTCTTTTCGATGAAGCGCTGCAGCTGCTTCTGTTTGGCGATCACGGTGGCGTTGACCCGGCGATCATGCTCGCGACGTTCCTCGCGGTATTCGAGAAACGCATCGATCTTGCCAGGAAACATCGTCAACTTGCCACGCGACAACTCCAACGTCTGTGAACAGGTGGCGGCCAGGAACGCCCGATCGTGGCTGACGATCAGAGCGGCCTTGTTAAAGTCTCGCAAAAAATGCTCGAGCAAGATTTGCGTTCGGAGGTCCAAGAAGTTGGTCGGCTCGTCCAACATCAGCAAGTTGGGGTCGTGCAGCAGCAAAGCTGCCAACTTGACGCGCGTCTGCCAGCCGCCGGATAACTCCTTGACGGGCCCCTCCAGGTAAGGGCCTTTGAGTTCAAATTGGCCGGCAACCTCGCCACACCGCCACTCCGGCTGGCCGCTGTCACGCATCAAGAAATCGAGAGCCGATTCTCCAGCCACGAACGGGTCATGTTGGCGAAGGTAGCCAATGCGAAGCGAGGGGTGGTGGATGACCTCCCCCTTCTCCAACTCCTCTTCGTCGAGCAACACTCGCAGGAGAGTTGACTTTCCCGCCCCATTGCGGCCGATGAACCCCACCTTGACGTCGTCCACCAAAGATAAATCGGCTCCGTCAAGCAACACCTGGTCACCGAATCGTTTGTGTGCGTCGCGGACTTGGATCAAAACGGTCATGGACAGCTTCGGGAAGGAGCCTCACGGAGGGTTCTCTGCGGCAATACAGCAACTATCTTGTGATCCGAGGGCGGCTTGGCAAGGTGTCGCTTGGCAAGGAGTCCCAAAGCCCCGATTTTGCTGGCATGGGATCGATGAGAAAGAGGACTGTCGCCCGCTCAGGACTCGCCCCCTTTTCGGAGAGGTTTTTAGCCCGAACTTTCGTCGTCTCAGGATCCGTAAGTAAATAGGGCCACTGCGAAAAGCCGTTTAGCCTGGGGCCGGCCGCTCACAGCGTGGCCTGGCCGTGGTGGACCGATCGCTCGGGTCGCTCGAAACTGCAAGCATGAGGGTACCGCGACGATGGGCGATTCTCTACTATTTCACAGAACCTCTCGCCCAACCATCCTTCCGCCGATGCATTCCGCTACCGCACGCGATCGACGGCCCACCAGACTGGCTTTCCGCTGCCATGAGTAACTACAGTTTGGACTACATCGACGACCTGTATGTGCAGTACGTCCGTGATCCCTCCAGCGTCTCGGAGACTTGGCGAAAGTACTTTGAACAGTTCCTGGTTGTTAGTGAAACGAGCACCCAGAAGAAGTCCAACGGCAGGCCGGTCCATGCGCGGGCGGGGAGTGGGCGAGAGCCGACAGCGGCATCGAGCGAAATGGACGAGGCCCTCTGGCTTTCGCGGATTCAAGACCGGGTCAACAACCTGGTTCGCGAGTACCGGGTCCGTGGCCATTTGGTTGCCAACCTCGATCCTCTAGGTCTGCATCGACCCGACACGCCCGAATTGAGCCCTGAGGTGTATGGGCTGAGCCAAGAGGATCTGCGTCGCCCCTTCAACAGCGCGGCGGTCGAAAACGTCATCGGGGGAACACTCGACGCCATCCTGACCCGGTTGCGGAATACCTACTGCCGCAGCATCGGCGCACAATTCATGCATATCAATCGCCGCAGCATTCGCGATTGGCTGCAGCGGCGGATGGAAACGACCGAGAATCGGCTCGAGTTGTCGCACGACGTCCAGCGCCGAATCTACGCACGGCTTGCGGACGCATCGATTTTTGAAGAGTTTGTGCGTCGCAAATTTGTCGGCGCCAAGACTTTCTCCCTCGAGGGCGCCGAGACCTTGATTCCGATGCTGGACTTGGCATTGGAAAAGGCGGCTCAGCACAACGTCAAGGAAGTGGTCATGGGGATGGCCCACCGAGGCCGTCTCAATGTGATGGCCAACATCCTCAAGAAACGGGCCATGAACATTTTCTGGTCGTTCGATGACCCCAACCCGGAAATGAACCGCGGTGGCGGCGATGTTCGCTATCACCTCGGATACAGCAGTGATTGGCGGACCGCCTCGGGCGAAAACCTCCACATCTCGCTCTGCTTCAACCCCAGCCACCTCGAGTTCGTCAACACGGTTGCCCAAGGCCGCACCCGGTCCAAGCAGGATCGGCGGAGGGATCACAAACGCCAGGAAGCGTTGACCATTCTGATCCACGGCGACGCCGCGTTCGCCGGTGAGGGGATTGTTCAGGAAACGTTGAACCTGAGCGAACTCGAAGGCTATCGAACCGGCGGCTCGCTGCACATCGTCATCAATAATCAAGTCGGCTTCACGACCGAGCCAGACCAGGGGCGCAGCACGACCTACGCCACCGACATCGCCAAGATGCTGCAGATCCCGATTTTCCATGTCAATGGCGAAGACCCCGAGGCAGTGGCCCAGGTCGTCTCGTTGGCAATGGATTTTCGCAAGGAATTCCATCGTGATGTGGTGATCGACCTCTACGCCTTCCGTCGCTGGGGTCACAACGAAGGAGATGAGCCTCGCTTCACCCAACCGCGGATGTACGCCGAGATCGATCGACGCGCGACCGTGCGCGAACAATACCTCTCCCGCTTGCTCGATCTCGGAAAGATCACGCAGCAAGAGGCCGAGCAGATTCAAAAGGAACGAACCGAGAAGCTCGAGTCTGAATTTGAGGCCAGCAAGAACGAGCCCTTTGTCCCCGACACGCAAACCCTCTCGGACAACTGGAGCGAGTATTTCGGTGGACAAGAGCCTAGCGATCTAACCGACACCAGCTACGACCTCGACAAACTCTCCCACCTGCTCGACCTGCTGACCCGACTCCCCACCAACTTCGCGTCGAACAAGAAGCTCAAACGCCCGATGTCGCTTCGCCGCGAGATGGCTCGGGGCAAACACCCGCTTGATTGGGCGAGTGCTGAAGCGGCCGCTTTCGCCTCCCTGCTCGTTGACGGTCACCCGATTCGCATGACCGGCCAGGACTGCGAACGAGGCACCTTCAGCCAACGACACGCGGTACTGCACGACACCAAGAATGGTCAACGTTACGTCCCGTTGCAGCACTTGAGCCAGGATCAGGCCCAACTAGAACTCCACAACAGCCCACTCTCGGAAGCCGGTGTGCTCGGATTCGAGTACGGCTACTCACTCGACTGCCCCGAGGGACTGGTAATTTGGGAAGCTCAGTTTGGGGACTTCTGGAATTGTGCCCAGGTCATTGTCGACCAATTCATTGCCAGCGCCGAGGACAAATGGAATCGGCTCAGCGGTCTGGTGATGCTGCTGCCGCACGGCTTTGAAGGCCAGGGACCGGAGCACTGCAGCGCGCGGGTGGAACGATTTCTTGCCATGGCAGCCGAACACAACATCCAGGTCTGCCAGCCCACCACGCCATCCCAATACTTCCATCTGTTGCGGCGTCAGGTGATCCGCAAATGGCGTAAACCACTGGTCGTCCTGACCCCCAAGAGCTTGCTGCGTCACCCTCGAGTGCTCAGTTCGCTGGAAGATTTGGCCAACGGACAATTCCACAAGGTTCTGCCAGACGCAACCGTTGCCCTCAACGGCTGTCGCCGACTTCTGCTCTGCACCGGGAAGGTCTACTACGACCTGCTCGACGCCCGAGAAGAGAACGGCCTGGGTGATCAAGTCGCCATCATGCGTCTCGAGCAGCTTTACCCGCTGAGTGTCGACGAGCTGATGGGCGCACTGAGCGGCCTACCCGAAGGCCGCGAAGTCTTCTGGGTGCAGGAAGAGCCGACCAACATGGGCGCGTGGCCTTACTTTAAGCTCAGCTTCGCCGATGCACTGACACAGAGATTCCGCCTCCACCGGGTCAGCCGCGTCGAGTCGGCAAGCCCCAGCACGGGTAGCATGGCGGCGCACAAGCTCGAGCAAGCTGAGTTGATTGAGGAAGCCTTTTCGGGTCTGGCCGATTAGGGGGCAGCGGTCTCACCGCTGCGTCCCCGGTGTTCGGCTTTGTTACCGAATTGCCCACAGGGCGTCGAAGGTTCGCAGGTAGATCGTGCCATTGGAAATCACTGGTGAGGCAGACATGGCCTCGCCGGTGTCGTTCTGGGCGACAATCTCAAAATCGCGACCGGCCTTGACCACCGTGATCTTGCCATCACGGGCGGTCAGATAGAGATGGCCGTCGGCAAACACGGGTGAGGCCCGATGTCGATGGCTGTGCGTGCGCTCCATGTAGACCTCCTCGCCGGTCGCCCGATCCAGTACAAGCAGCATGCCATTTTCCCGGCACAGGTAAACCAGATCGTCGTGAATCAGCGGCGACGGCACGTCCGGCGTGTGCTGGTCGCGAACCCAAAGGATCGCGTCACTTTCGGTCAGATCGCCGCGTTGGTCAGGAGCCACGGCAAAGACCGGGCCATTCTTGGCCGTGGGACAAACCACAATGCCCTCGGCCGCAGCCGGTGATGCGACGAATCGCAAAGTCGGATGATAGCTCGCCCCTTGAGGGTTGAGACCGCCGAGCCTCCAGCGTTCGGCGCCATCGTCCAGGTTGTAGGCGACGGTATAGTCGGCTCCGTGCGTGATCAGAAAAGTGATGCCGCCGAAGTCGTACAGCATTGGGGATGCGTACGAGTGCTCATTCTCCTTCGCGGCGCCGGTCACGCGATCGACCTTCCACACGTGATCGCCCGTCCGAGCGTCGATCGCGACGACAATCGCTTCCTGCGTGCTTGGCTTTCCGTCTCCATGGATCAGCTGCACGAACAGTCGACCGTCGTGCAGCACGGGGGTCGCCGACATGCCAAACGCGATTTTGAATTCTCCATAGCGCTGTTGCAGATCGACCCGCCACACTGGCTCGCCGGAAACCGTAAAGCAGGCCAGATTTCCGGTACCCATGAACGACCAGACGTATTCTCCGTCGGTGATGGGAGAGGGCGAGGCCGAATTGCCCTCATCGCCCCGCACCTCCTTGTTTCCCCGGCCGACTTCCCTTCGCCACTGTTCTTCGCCGTCGGTGCCGAAGCACATCAGCAGAAGGCTTTCGCCATCGACACTTGTCAGGAAAATCTGGTCGTCCCAGACAACCGGCGTCGCACCGGCTGGCCCCGGCAATTCAATTCGCCACGCCACGTTCGTATCCTTCGACCAATGCGTTGGCAGGTTCTTCTCCATCGAAATGCCGTTGCCGGTCGGACCCCGCCATGACCCCCAGTTGTCTGCAAGAGATTGGTTGGCGCTGAAGACAACCAAGAGCATCGTGCAAATGACACAGATCGGTTTCATCGATGACTCGCCTCTACTCGCCTTCGCGTAGTTGATCGAAGTATTGTTGGGCGTGTTCCCGCTCGGCGCGGGGCAGCGTTTGGTTTTCCGTTGGATCGCTTTCCTCGCTGAGCGAGCCCTGAATCGCCTGTTTGACGTCTTCGCGCGTGATCCCCTTGCGGTTGGGGCCGTCGGCAAAACCGGCGATGATCGCCCTGCCCTTCTTCACTTCACCGCGAACTTGGGTCTCGTACGTGTTCGTGTCCTCTTCCTGTTCCGGTCGATCGCCCGAACCGGCCCCTTCGCCGAGTCCAAATCCGTTGCCCTGACCGTTCATACCGAAGTTCATGCCACTTCCCTGGCACTGCTGGCAACCGGCACCATTACAGCTATTGCAACGCATCGCATTCTTGGATTGGGACAATTGATCGAGCGCCGATTCGAGGTCTTCCAGCTCTGACATTTCCTGCTGCATTTCCCCCAACTGCTCCGCCATCTGTTCCAAGGCATCGGCAGCCTCGCCCGACTGTCCCTGCTGCATGGCCTTGGCGGCCTGGCTCATCGCCTCGGCCATCTGGCCCATCTGCTGCATCTGGGCATCTTTTTGCTGCAATTGGTTGAGCTTTTGCTGCAACTGGGCGGCATCATTACCGCGACCTTCCCGGCGGGCCTGCTCGATCTGTCGCTGCAGATCCCTCTTTTGTTGCTCGTGAGCTTCGGCTGCTTTCTTGAGCGCTTCGCGCATCTTCTCAACTTGCTTCTTCAATTGTTCCTTCTCTTTTTCGCTCAGAGTCCCGTCGCGCATCTTGCTGGCCAACTGCTTGACCATGTCTTGAGCCTGGCCAAAGTCTCCCTTTTCGATCGACTTGGCAACCTTCTCGCCGGGTCCCGACTCCAAGCCCTTCATCTGCGAGAGCACACGACGCATTTGCTCCGACGATCCGAGTTGGCCTCTTCGTTCTTCAAGTTGCTTCTTCAAATCGTTCATCGCAATCATCGCGTCCTTGCGATTCATGTTCTCGCGACTGGTAATCCGATCGAGATCCGCCTCCATCCTTTCGAACAGCTCTTCGGCTTCCTTCAAACCTTCTGATTCCGCTTTCCTTCGTTGTTGCTGAATCCGCTTCTTGAGCGTGCTCGCCACCGTCTTGACTTGCTTGATCTCTTCCACGTCGGACGTGCTCGTGCCGCTGGCACTTGTCTCACTCATCGGCTCGACCAGCACCAACACGATGGCCAAAATGGGGATGATCGCAACAGGCAGTAGCCCCAGTCGTGAGGGCTTGAGTGAAAAGCGATCCGAGACGTCCAACTGGTTCGCGCGTTTTTCGGCATCGGCGACCAGGGCGATTCCAAACGGGCTCGAGCGATCATCGTCGTCGAGCGTCACGGAGCTACTTAACCGCTCTCGAAGTCCAAACCGCTTGTCAACTTCCACCGCCACCGATGCAAGGCTCGGTGCGGTCCACCATGCGTAAGCCAACGCCGCCAAGACGGCGGCCAAAACGCAGCCGCCCAACCACGCGTAGACCCAGGTCTGAAAATCGACCGACATCGTGCGCACGGCGGGAACGGCGATTGCCACGGTCGCCACAAGCAGCGCGGCGAAAAGCGTCAGGCAGAGAGCGTGCCCGAATCGCGCGAGGAGAATTCGCCGCCGGGCAGCACGGATTTTCGACTCGATTGAACTCATGGCTGGAATCCCCGGAACACCTGAAGTGGTGGGAAAATTGACGTCTGAAGTGGTGGCGAAAATATCGTCGCGACCAAGAACGAAGAGCCGAAACCACCGGGCAATCGGGGCCAAGAATGCCCCCGAACGCCGTTGCTCATGTTCTCGATCATGCGGTTAACCTATGGTAAGTATAGAGGGCAAGGGTCCCCATCACGGAGGCCGAATCGGCTTTTTAAGCGAGATCTGCGTTGCTTCGCAAACCTAACCTTCCCGATCCAGACTCGCTAAGTGACGCCGATGTGGTGATTTACGACGGCGAATGCAACTTTTGCCGGTGCCAAGTTGAGAATCTTCGGCGGCTCGATTGGTCTGGGAGTCGTCTCGCTTTCCTCTCGCTGCACGATGCCCGCGTCGCCGAGCGGTATCCCGATCTGACGCATGAGGCATTGATGGAGCAGATGTATGTGATTGACCGCTACGGCGGTCGCCACGGCGGTGCCGACGCGGTTCGATATCTGACGCGACGGCTTCCCACACTGTGGATCGTCGCCCCGTTGCTGCATTTGCCCTTCACCGCGTGGATTTGGCGGTGGGGTTACCGCCAAGTTGCCAAGCGCCGCTACCGTCTGGCAGGCAAGTCATGCGAAAATGACGCCTGCAGCATTCACCTGAAGTGACGACTCGAGGTCGTTTTCTTTCCGCTTGCGAGTCTGCGATCGAAGTTGCCGGTGACTTTATCCGTCACCGGAAGGGAGAGGGCTCGGGGCCAAACACGTCGCCTTACTGAAACCACTCCACGGCGTTTCGAAACAGGGCCATGCCGTCTCCGAACTCGGGTTGACGGTCTCGCCGCGTCCAGCACGGGTGCTGGGTTGGATCGATGTGCCGCTCCGGGTGTGGCATCAGTCCGAACACCCGTCCGCTGGCATCACACACGCCGGCCACGTTCGCCTCAGCACCGTTCGGATTGTGGGGAAAGGGCAGCATCTCATCCTCGACCCCGCCCTGCTCTCCCCGCGCATAACGAACGGCCAAGCGACCTTGCGCTCGCAACTCACTTAACACGTCAGCTTCAGCCGAAACGAACTTCCCCTCGGCGTGCGCCATCGGCAGGTACATCCGTTCGATATCCTTCAAGAAGACGCAGGGCGTCTGGTCAACGACCAGGTGCACCCAGCGGTCTTCGAAGCGACCGTGATTGTTCCAAGTCAACGTTGCCGGCATCGTTCCGCTTTTCCCCACCCCTTCGGTTAAGACGCCCAGACGCATCAGCACCTGCATGCCATTGCAGATACCGAGGATCAGCCGATCCCCGTTGCCGTGCGCGAACGTATCGACCAGATCCGCTAGATGCTGCCTCAGCCTCGTGGCCAAAATCCGTCCGGCAGCAATGTCGTCGCCGTAACTGAAACCGCCCGGCACGCAGAGAATCTGGTAGCGGTCCTTGAGGGCCGGGTTTTCGATCAATCGATTGACGTGCACGCGTTCAGCGGTCGCTCCCGCCCGTTCGAAGGCAAAGGCGGTTTCTTCGTCACAGTTCGTGCCGGGGGCTCGAAGTACTAATACGCGTGGCGACGTCATGGTGTGGTCCGAGGCGAAGTTGCGTTCACAGGCGGCGGACGACGGATCGTTGTCGGGAGTTTAGACCGCCCGGGGCTTGCTGAGAACCACGCGGCACGTCCGCCCGCTTCAAGTTTGCTCCAACTTGATTTGTAGCCGGCCATGCCCATGATCCCAACCGACAATCGTGCCTCGCCCACGCCAACGGTCCCGTCCTATTTGCTCGAATTCGTCCGCCAATTGATGGGGCACATAGAGCACCAACGGCAATGGGGGATCGGGGTAGTGGGCCCAGACTGCGTAGCCATCTTCGAAGAGATGCGGATCGTCATCGCCAGCGTAGAGTAAGCGCCGCTCAATGAAGGCCTCCACCTTGAAGGACAAGCCGGTCACGGCTTCCACCAACATTTCGACTTGATCTCGTTTGTCACGAAGCGACCAGAGATGCGTCACCGTTTCGGCGAAGGTGATTCCCTCTTCCCGGGCGACCGGCTCTTCCTCAAAGCGATCGGCTTCGACGGGTGCTGCAGAAGTGCGGACACGCGGGACGGTCGTCACGCCCTCCGATGACTCGACCGCTGGAACAACCGTAATCGGGACCTCCTTGACCCAGTCGGGCCACCGGGGAATGTCCACCCGAAGCGTGGCACTCCAGATCAGCTTGTTGTCGTCGAGATCCAAGGAGAACGGCGCATCGGCGGGCAAAGACACGGGCAAAGGAAAGCGGTGTTTGACTCCGGCCGCCAAGGTTGTCGCCTCTTGAAGTACTTCCGTCTGGTCGTAGAAGACATGCTTGTGAGTCGTCCGGTTACTACCGCTGCCGCTGACACATTGCTCGCGCGCCTGGAATTGCATCGTAATCCCATTGATGCTCACGGCCTTCTTCGGCTCGATCGTCAACTCTCCCTCGACCGTTTCACCGGGACAAATCATCTCGACGGGAAAACGACCCACGACCTCACCGAGCAGCCAGCGTGGAAGGAACTTGCGAAAGAACCAGATAAGAAACCCAATCGTTGGCAAGGCAAGAAAGATCAGTGAAAAGGGCCCGGCCACCGCCATCCCGGTGAGAAAGGCGGCCATGAATGCAAGAACCATGAAGCCGATGATGCATCCGATCAAGTTGTTCATCTCAGTGACCGGTTTGACCACCTTGGCCTGCTCGCTGCCGCAGGTGGGATGGACCATGAACGATGCGGTCGCTTTCGGATCAAAGCTCCAAGGGATCTTGGCCCGAGCATCAACAAAGTGGTCGATGTTCAAGTAATGCCCATGATAGGTCGGCGGCCAGTGGGCGATCGGCAGCTCAAAGCGATACTCGGTCGTCTCGCCCTCATTCCATTGACCGCTGAAGAGCGTGGCCTGGCCGGCGGTGCCCGATGCGACGTTACCACGCCCGTGCGTCCGCCAAACCGATTGCACCTCGAGTCCGCTACATTTCACATCCCCATCGACCACCACACGCACGAGACCCGTGATGGTACCGCCGCCGGGATGAATCACGTCAGGTTGGTCCAGCTCAATCGATAAATCGCACTTCGCCATCTCGGATCACTTGGGTTTGAACTCGCTCGTAGAGGAAATGCTCGATCGCGCGAAGATCACCTGCAAACCGACTGAGCAGATGACTCGCCTGCGACAGGGAAACAGAGGGGAGAGGTCCGGGCGACATTCGAGACGCTTCGATGCGGCGGTTGAGCAAATCTCGCACAAGCTCGGGCGTATTGGTCTCACCGATGCGGATCGTTTGGACCGCGTAGCCGAATCTTCGAAGGTGTCGCCCCAGGTCCCGGTGGGTAGCCAACACCAGCGGCAAGCCGCTCGAAAAGACTTGGCGGGCAACCCGTCTCGGTAATCGCTGGGCCTCGTCGATTAGCAGCGGGTCTCCGAGGGGAATCGCGGGGCACGGCTGATCTTCGTCGAGGTAGACGTAACTCGAGGTCGGCCAGCGGCGTCGAAGGACCAACATGCGAGTGGTCTTGCCCCGCCCACAATCGCCAATTAACTGCAAGGCCTGGCCGGAGCGGACCTGACGTCGCGACGGATCGTCCTCGGCAATGATTGCCAACTCCGCGCGCTCGTCGCGTGTCAATTCGCCGAAAGGGTTGCGCCACAAGTTGAGCCGAGCCCAGGGCGAACGAACCGGACTCCCGTCTCGAATTGATTTCGCCGGTGCTTCGCCGTTCTCTCGGATCGATTGGACGTTGCAAGTCGACCTTGTCGGCTTAAGCGGATTGGTTGCCAGGCGTCGGATGGTCGGTTTCTCTCTTGCGGGGAACGTGGCTATGATGAGGGTTTGATCGGTTGATGTGTGTCCGATGCTCCCTCGAGTCCTTGGATCGTTCAGACTCGAGGCCTGACCGCGGTCAATCGAATCGCGGCGTGTGTCTAACACTCTAAGCGATCAACCCTCGTCGAAGCGATCTCGAATGCAATCCCTAGCGAATGTGGCCGGACGGTGCCTCGTCTAACTCGTCGCTTTCAGGACTGATTTCGGGTAACCAATCGCAGGAATCTCCGCCTAACGCCCCCAGAGCAAGCGTGGAAACGAGCCAATCATCTGATCCGCCCACCGTCTATCGATCGGCCGTCGATCTCTGGATCGCCGTGTTGCTGCTGAGCCCGCCCGTTCTTGCCGCAGCGGTTGCGATGTTTCTATGGGACGAGGGGAATGATCGAGGCGCGATAATCCTGATGCTCACCGCGGCTGCCACGTTGATTCTGACGCTGATCTTGACGGTCCCCTGCCGCTACACGCTCGAAGCGGAAGACCTCGCCGTGCGTTGTGGAGTCCTCTCCTATCGAATCCCACTGAAGACAATCGAGCGTGTCGAACCATCGCGCACGATCGCCAGCGGCCCCGCCTTGTCGATGAAACGAGTGGTCGTCTACACCCGCATGAAGAACTACGTGCTATCACCGCGCGATCGCGACCGGTTCATGGC
>JARFQX010000069.1 GCA_029287555.1 Rubripirellula sp.
GACGGCCGGCTGAAACTTGGCGAGGACGGTCGACTGAAGCTGGGGCGACCACCCCCGACACTCGGTCGGCTCATCCCGCCGCCGCGCATGCCACCGCCACCCCGCATCCCGCCGCCGCCACTTCGCATGCCGCCACCGCCACCTCGCATGCCGCCACCGCCCCGCGCGCCGCCACCACCGCGTCCGCGGGCGTGCAGCTCCAGGGCGGGACCGGCCACTAACGATCCAATCAACAGGAACAAGATTCCCGCTTGCTTCATCTTCATCGATCGATTCCCGTTGGATTGTCGTTGTTGGATTCCTGGCTCAATGCCTGCAACGGTGCCGGCGGTCTTTTGACCATCGTGACGGGCTCGGCCTCGGCCTGCACCTCGCCGCCAATGATCAGGCTTTGGAAGTTCCAGATCAACATTTCCGCATCAACCACGGTGTATTGCAGCGTCGCCGTCACCGATTCGCCTTCGGCGGTAACGCCCGACAGGTTAAGCAGCCAAATGTTGCCGTCCTGCGTCCAGAGGCCATGAAAAAAGCCTCCTTCGGAGTCAAAGGTCCAGGATCGGAGTTTCTTCAACGCAGGATCCCATCCGATCCGCTGGACGCCATCCATTTCCCGGCCATCGTGCAATTGCATCGTGAACTTCCGCATCAGATAGTTACCGTCGGGTGACCAGTCGCAGATGGTGTGCACAACGGATTGCTCGTCCTCGTTGACCCAATCCCCGACCAGCCACGCGAGTTGGCTGAGTTGTTCCTGGCGTCCGGCGGGCTGGCGGGGAAAATCCTTGAGCGTATTGATCAGCCACTTGCCGTCACTTCCCTTGGTGTGCACGGCGACATAGCGGCTGCGATGGGTTGGTTCGCCCGGCTCTTCCGAACTGATCACGAATCCTTCTTCCATGGCGACGTTGTCGGCAAAGAAGCGGACTCGAAGAATTTGAATCTCTTCGATGATCGCATCTTGGTGAGTCTCAAAGACCAAGGCAAACAAAGCGGTGATTGCTTCACGGCCTTCGGTTAACTCGCCAAACTCGTCGAGAAATTCGGCGTCCTCGGTGAACATGTTGCCGATCGCCACCGCATCGCGATTGGCGTAGGCATCGACAAAAGCCTGGGCGCTGTCCCAAAAAGGCTGCTCGCGGGCCGGTATTGCAGGCGTCGTCGGAGAGCTTTCCTCGCCGGCCGTTTCTTGCGCTCGGGCGAGATGTAGATCGCACACCATCGGCTGCGCCAAAAAAAACGCAACCATGAAAAGAGAAGAGAACCTGAATGCCATGAACCACTCGCGAAGAAAATGCCGAAGGAGCACCGAAGACTAATTGCTGGATCCGTGTGGGAAACGAGGCCCCGCACTCGGTCGCCAACAGGGGATTTGTCAACCGTCATCTGTTTGGGCAGGCCAAGGCACCTCGCACTCAGTATAGCAAAGACGCGTCCGCGTCCAGCGCCCGGGCGAACTTGTTGACCCCAAAACGACGATCGTTCCGCTCGGAGAAAGCCTGATCTTTAGCGGTCGTTGCATCAATCCTGCGGCGTAGGCCTGGATCGCGAAACGCGATCCGTCTTTTCCCGTTGTCCATCGGAACGCGGCTACATCAGGACGCCGCCGGCCGGTTCGAGTCTTGGTGGCAGTTCCCGCTCATCGAGCATCTGGCGCAGATTGATCTCGATCACACGCGAGAGGGACAGCATGGGCGTATCGGTCGCGTGGTTATCGAAAGGATTTTCCAGGTAGATCGCCACCCGCTCGATCAGCAGGAAACTCAGCGACAGCGACAGCGACGTGGCGATCAGCGTCGGTGCGGGAACATTCACCAAGCTGAAGGGCAGAAAGAAGGCGAACAGATAGATGCAGGCGTCGACAATGCGACTGTAGGACATCGGAAAAGGCGTGTTCTTGATCCGCTCGCAACCACCCATTGAATTGGTCAGCCGCGTCAAAGTCTGTTCCAGCTCAATCCATTGAAACAACTCCAGTCGCGATGCCTGATGAAGTTGCTTCAGTTCGCTCGCCTGACGCAGCAACAGTTCGTTGGGAACGTGTCGATTGCCGGCATAGGTCTCAATCTCCGAGTCCGGCAGCAATCCCGACAAGTCCTGCAACGGATCTTGGCCCCGCAGGCTACGTGTTAGCGCGTAGCACCAGGCGATCTGGCGGTAAACCATTCGCTGAACGTCTACACGCTCTGAATCCGCCTCGGCAACGAACTCACTCAGTTGGCGTGCCCAGCTGCGCGAATCGTTGACAATCGCACCCCAGATTGTTCGCGCCTCCCACCACCGTCCATAACTGGAGTTGGTGCGAAACGCCAACACCAGCCCGATGACCGTACCCAGTACTGCGACCAGTGTGACCGGGAAGTTGTAGTTCTCCAGGTGAAATTGAACGTCGAGCCAACAGACCAAAAGAATGTATCCGAGGATTGGAATCAGCGGCTGCCAGAGGTCCCGCAGCAGCATCTTCAGTGGCTGTCGAAACGAGTTGATGACCATGAGGAATTGTCGTCTTCCCAGGGCCCA
>JARFQX010000072.1 GCA_029287555.1 Rubripirellula sp.
AGGACTCAGTTGGTTACTTTAGGGTGATCTAACTGTTTGAATCGGGTGGTCAGAGGACCACGTAAATCAAGCGGTTATTGATGAGGCCAACTCAGCGACGCTGATTGGGACTCTGACTTCACCTCTCATCGTCAGAAAAGCGGAAACTCACGAGCATAAATTCAAACGTCCGCTTTGGGTCAGTACCAGACGATCATATCAATTCCAGGCTAGCGGCCGGAGACGGCCAAAAGCGGCTGCCTATCCCTTGCTTTCGGCGCCTTTGAATCGATCGACTATCTCTTTACAATCGGCCACGACTTTTTCTCTGAAGTCTTGTTCAAACTCGACGCGCTTGGCGTCTTCTCTCGCGAGCGCATCCTTGTTCCAAGAAGCGCGAGATTCGCCAAGTGGAAAGTGATCGGATTGAGAGTCGATCCCTCGAAATCCCAAGAACGGCTGCTCGTTTTCGCATCCAAGATCGAAGCTCAAAGACACCAAAGATCGTATGCCTTCTATAAGTCCGATCTTCCCCCGTATGACGGACCGGCAGATGTCGGTGCATTGCATCCTGAGCGCAGATTGCCGTTCCAAATCCAACATGTGAGTAGCAGTTTGTGCCTAAAGAATGTGTTTTCGCGACCGGCTGCTTCGGGTCAACAGCAGTCATTCTAGCCTAATCCAGGCCAACGGCTGGAGACGGCCAGAAGCGGCCGCTTGGACATGCCACGCTGTTGCTACCGATACTAGTTAAGCCGAACTTCGCGTTCTCTGTTCCAAGGCATCTGCCGCAGTACAAGTGCAATGCTGCATCGCTCGAAAAACGTCACCATTATCGTGCCAAGTAGGAGCAACACATAGATGATGAATCGTCCCTCGGGCCATAACCCAAATAGTGTCAAGCCAAAGTAAACGATTCGAATCTGGCTCGGAAAAGCGATCATGCTCTTCTCTTGCGCTACAAAGTACAGAACTTGAACCGCGGAGAGTCCTATAACCATGTGGAACCCGGGAGCCCATCCAGTTAGCGCAGCAACTATGAAAACCAGAGTGATCAGCCAGAACCACCAACGAAAATCGGCCGCATTGATCTTGAGTTCCATGTCTACTTCACCGCGTTAGCTGCTGTGCGACTTTTGGCAATGTCTCCAGGACTTCAGGTAATGGCTTTGTACCGATGAATATGTCTGGTACCGGGACTTCACGGAAGAGAACTACGGTGATCGGGGTTGTATCAAGCTTGTAGGTTGCCCTTTCTTCAATCGCGATGATTTCCGTTAGGGCTTTTGCAATTCGATCTTTGCTTGCTTGGGGCAATTCAGGACCTGTGATCTCAACGATAGGCATTGACTCGACTCCTTTGACACGTGAGGCGGTAGCCCGGCGATCTTGGAGTCCTTCAGGGAGCCAGTGGCGGCTTTGCGGAGGAAGCGAGGACCCGTGGCTTTGCGTCACCAGCTTTGGCTGGATTTGCCTTTGTCGCAGCCGCAATTCTGCTCTTCCAGAATACGCCGTCAATTCTGGGATGTACTTAAGCTAGAGGCGGTCTAAGCGTCTTTGGGCCAACGTCTGCTTTGGGTCATCAGCAGCCATCAAGACTCAGGTTTCTTGAAGGGCTGGTATGCGAAGTAAAGCAGCTGTTCAATCATCTTCCTGGTAGACGGCTGGAGTCGGCCATAAGCGGTCATTTGCCCAGGGCCGTTCTCATCACAACAGCAAATTCCATTGCGCCGGAATCATATTGTTTGCCCGCAACGTCGCCATAAACTTCATCTATCTCAAGTCCGGCGGCAGAAGCTTCTTGTTCCAATGACTCCAGTGTGAAGTACTGGAGCCAGTTGAATACTTCCCTCTGCCTGTTCCTCTCGATGATTGTGTACTTGTCGAGACTGACCATTTCCTGGTCATACTTAAAGCTACTGACAAAGCCGTAGTAGGGTTCGGCGGACCAGAAGCCATTTAGCTGGTTCTTCTCGTAAATCGATTCTTCTTTCTTGTCAGCAAACGCGTTCAGTGAATACACGTCCAGAACTATGCGGCCCCCATCAAGAAGAAGCTCGTTGAATTTCACAAGCATTGCGGCACGTTGTGTTGGCGACAGCGCGCAATAGTCACACATGATCATCGTGATGAGATCAAATTCGCCCTCAGGTTGATACTCGAGATAATCGGCTTCAGTGTAAGAAATTTCGAGACCATTCTGCGCTGCGAACTCGCGCGCATACGCGATAGATCGCGAGGAAAAATCGATTCCGAAAACCTCGGCACCAAGGCGGGCAAACCTGGACGTGTACAAGCCGGGGCCACATCCGAAATCGATAATCCTGCTGCTCTCAGACAGGTCGAAACACTCCGTCATCCAGTGCACGGAATCATCGATGAAGCTCGTGCGTCTAGATGACAGGTCGATTTCGCTATTCAGGTGATAGGCGAGCATTTGCTCAGACGTATGTTCGTCCGTCCAAAGCTCCTTCGCCGTGTAAACAGAGAACGGGCTAGGTTTCTTGATAACGGATTCGAGGGCTGAGAAAAGCGATGCAGAGTTCATGATTCCGACAATCGTGACGGCGGTCGGCAACAAGCTGCCTATCATAGTCGCGGCTAAAGCCGCTCCTACAAGGATTGTTGGCTAACCCTGTGCGAGCACTTCGAGTGCGCGCAGTACGTCGCGGCGGCTGATCTGGCCGATCAGGCGGTTCTTGTCCGTGACGGGAAAGCGCCGGTAGCGGCTATCAAGGAACTTCGATGCGAGATCGACGATGCTCATCTCGGCGTTGATAGTTTCGACGGTATTCGACATGTACTCGCTGACCGGGCCGCCGTAGGAACCGTGGTAGCCGGCCTGCAGGGCGACCTTGAGGCAGTCGAGCTCGGAGAGCATGCCGACGAGGTTACCTGCATCATCGACGACCGGTGCACCGGCGATGCGGTGATGTACGAGCTCATGGACGGCATCGAGAACGCTGGTTTCAGGCTTGAACTTGACCAATGTTTTCGACATGTAGTCTTTGACGAGAATGGATTTCAGGGGCATGTCAGATCTCCGTCTGCGCAGTCTTGCGCTTGTTGCGGCACTGGCCTTTGCCAGTGCACAGCTCGCATCCGCTTCCGGCTACGCCGCCGCAGCTGCCGCTGATAGCCTTGCGCCCGTTCATGACGCCGATGCTCATGCCGGCGATAACCAGCAGGATCACAACGAAACTCAGGGCCAGTGTAGTTATAGCAGTCATGATTCGTTCAACGCATCGAATTCGGGGGTTGTCAGCTCTTCGATCGTTGCATCATTACGCACGAGCAGGTACGCGGCGAGCTTGAGTTCGCGTGCCAGTGCCAGTCCGTCATCAGGGCCCAGCACGAGCAGCGCCGTTGCCATCGCATCGGCGTAAGCGGCCGACGGGTGTACGACGGTTACTGCAGCGAGATTGTGTGTGACCGGGCGGCCGGTGCGCGGATCGATCATGTGCGAGTAATGCTGGCCGTCGTGCTCGAAGTAATTCCGGTAGTCCCCCGAGGTTGCCACGCTCGTGTCTGTTACGCGGACAACCGCATGCGGCGCGCGTCGCGACGTGGAGGGTGCCTCGATCGCGATTGACCATTTCAGGCCTTCGCTGTTGTGTCCGCGGGCGCGCAGCTCACCGCCGACTTCGACGAGGTAGTTGTCGATCCCGGTCGTGTCGAGCAGTTCTGCCAGCTCGTCGACAGCGAGCCCCTTGGCCCAGCCCGACAGGTCGACATACATGTCCTCATGGTCCTTGCGAACCAAGCGTTCGTTGCAGTCGGTTTCGATCTTGTCGTGGCCAGTGGCTTCCATGGCTGCGGCGATTGCTTCTGCCGATGGCGGTTCCACTGCACTTCCATCCGGACCGAAGCCCCACAGGTTGACGAGCGGGCCGACGGTTACGTCGAACGCGCCACCGGTTTGCACTGCGATGTTGAGCGCGCTCGCGAGGGCATCGCAAAGAGGCTGGCTAACGATGATCCAGTCGATCGCATGATCGGCGTTGAAGATCGCCAGCTCGGAATCCTCGCGCCACGTGGAGGCTAGCAGGTCGATGCGCTCGAACGTGGCGAGGACGTCGGCTTCCAGCGCTGACGTATCGAGTGCCTCCGGTGCCCCGACGATCGAGATGTTGAAGCTCGTGCCGAGCGCGCCGCCCGAGAGGTCGAGTTGCTCATGGCGCCCGTCGCCGCAGGCGGCGAGGAGTAACAACGATATGAGTAGCAATTGACGCAAGGGCATTACCCGCCGAAATCATCCAGCATGATATTTTCCTTCTGCACGCCGAGGCTGTCGAGCATCTTGATGACGGCCGTGTTCATCATCGGCGGTCCGCAGAGGTAGTACTCACAGTCTTCAGGCGCCGGATGCATCGACAGGTACTCATCGAGGAGTACCTGGTGGATGAAGCCCGTGAGCCCCGTCCAGTTGTCTTCCGGCTGCGGTTCCGACAACGCGAGATACCAGTCGAAATTGTCGTTCTTTGCAGCGAGTTCGTCGAATTCGTCCGCGTAGAACATCTCCTTGAGACTGCGCGCACCGTACCAGAACGACATCTTGCGATTGCTGTGCTGGCGAATCAGCTGGTCGAAAATGTGCGAGCGCATCGGGGCCATGCCGGCGCCGCCGCCGATAAAGACCATCTCGTTGTCAGTATCCTTGGCAAAGAACTCGCCGTATGGGCCTGAGATGACGGCCTTGTCGCCCGGTTTCAGGTTGAAGATAAATGACGAC